>NZ_JACLYY010000003.1:0-273518 GCF_016900595.1 Faecalicatena fissicatena | reverse complement strand
ATGTGCAGGGAACGTACCGCTTAACTTTAGAGTTGATAAGTAGGGGATTTTTCTTGATAAAAACCGGAAGGATCATTGAAATGTTGATAACTACAATAGAAAAGCCCCGGGGTAAACCGGGGACTTTGTCTACAGTCTGAGCTGACGCATAATATGCGTCAGCTCTTTTCGTGTGTCCTGTCCCAGAAGTAATCGTCCAGGGCGTTCAGGTTTTCGTCCGAGTGCTCGATCTCCCTGGCATAGCGGCGGGACATGCGGATCAGCGCCTCTATGTCAGCAGTGGTTCCCTGGACATACCACTCCATCATCACAAGCTCCTGTATCCACCGGGTGGAAAAGAAGGCCAGGCATACCTTAGCGTGGACCGCGTCGTCGTACACAGCTCCGCAGAAGTAGGTGTAGACGAAGAACAGCGCCAGCTTCTCCAGCCTTCGGTCCCAGGCCTCTCTGCCCGGCCCGCTGCTTTCCAGGCTCTCCCGGAAGGAGGCCCGTATCTTCTCATACTTCTCTTCCCCCGCCTGGCGAAGGAACGCCTCCTCCTCTCTCAGCAGCGCCTCCCAGGCAGGCTCCAGTCTCTCCAGACCTTCCAGCACCCGCAGCTCCTCCAGCAGCCTGTCATAGCAGGACAGTCGGGCAGGATTCACCCACCTTTCCTCCTCCGGCAAGCCAGGTTCCTGCTTTCCCCCGGTCTGGATCCACTCCTCCATACCGGGATAGTCTCCCTCCTCCAGCAGGAGCTGCACACCGCCCGCAAAGGCCAGACAGGCCCTCTCCTTCTCTTCAAAGGGCAGATCCCTCCTCTGCAGAAGGGCATACAGGGCTTCCCTTGCGTCTACTAGATTGGTATAGAGAAGAAAGTCAAAGCCCTCCTCAAAGGTCTCCTCCTCCGGGGTGTCCTCTGTCACAAAGGACAGCTCCCTGTCCTCCTCCAGCATGATCCGGGCCGCCTCGGGGCAGGACAGGGAGAGGGAGTACTCCCGCACATTTTCAAACTCCTCCACATGTCTGGGATACCGGGTGCATGTCTCGCAGAGAGCCTCCTCCCCCTTCTCGATGTAGAGGTCACAGAGCCCCTCCCGGTTCAGCATGGCGCACCTTCCCTCATACTGGCGGAAGGTGCCGTCCTCCCAGGAGACGGACCTGGCCATCCTCCTCCCGAAATCCCCCTGGTAGCCTCTGTATTTTTCCAGGGATGCCTCGTCGATAACGATCTGCCATCCCTCACAGCAGGAGGAGGGGCACCTGTCTGCCAGACATCTGAACGTATCATAATAATCAGGTCTTATATACCGCATGTCACTCTCCTACAGGAAAATATATTTCAGGATGAACAGAACCGCCAGCACATACATGAGGGCACTCAGCTTTTTCTCCCTGAATTTGCCGCTCAGCAGGTTGAGGGCCACATAGGAGATCACTCCCATGGAAATGCCCTCAGATATGCTGTAGAAAAACGGCATGGCTCCGATGCAGATGTAGCAGGGAATGGCCTCGCTCATATCGTTGAAATCAATGTTGACCACGTTGGTCAACATATAGAAGCCCACGATCACCAGCGCCGGCGCGGTGGCAAAGGAGGGGATGGCGAGGAAGATGGGCGAGAAAAACAGCGCCGCGCCGAACAGGATCGCTGTCGTCAGGGCCGTGAGCCCGGTCCTTCCCCCCTCTGTCACGCCGGATGCGCTCTCCACAAATGTGGTGGTCGTGGATGTGCCCAGCACAGCTCCCGCGGCGGTGGCCACCGCGTCGGCCAGAAGCGCGCCCTTGATGTGGGGCAGCCGCCCATCCTCGTCCAGCATGCCGGCCTTGGAGGACACACCGATGAGTGTCCCGATGGTGTCAAACATGTCCACAAAGAGGAAGGCGAATATGACAACGAGGAAATTCAAAGAGAAGATCCCGCTGAACTCCATCTTGCAGAAGATGGGAGACAGGCTGGGAATGGACAGCCCGTTGCTGAAATCCGGCAGGAGCCCGTAAAATCCGGCCTCCGGGTTGGGCACATAGATGCCCGCCAGCTGACAGATGATCCCCAGCACCCAGGTGATCAGTATACCCCAGAGTATATTGCCCTTGACATTGCGCAGCACCAGCACTCCGGTGATGATCACGCCGGCCAGCGCCAGGATCACCGTGATCCCCACGTCGTTGAAGGTGGCCTCCACACCGTTTGCCGCATTGTACCCGTCCAGAGAGTAGAGCTCCAGCAAAGTGGAGCCTCCCACCACGATATTGGCGTTCTGCAATCCGATAAACGCGATGAAAAGGCCGATTCCCACGCTGACCGCCGCCTTCAGATTCTGTGGGATAGCGTTAAATATAGCCTCCCGTACGCTGGTCAGGGAGAGGATGATAAAAATAATACCCTCCACAAAAACCGCTGTCAGAGCCACCTGCCAGGTGTATCCCATGCTCAGCACCACCGTGTAGGCAAAGTAGGCGTTCAGCCCCATGCCCGGCGCCAGGGCAAAGGGATAGTTGGCAAAAACAGCCATCAAAAGCGTCCCGATCAGGGCGGCCAGCGCCGTGGCGGTAAAGACAGCCCCCTGGTCCATTCCCGTGGCCGACAGGATGCTGGGGTTCACCGCCAGGATGTAGGCCATGGTCATAAAGGTGGTGACGCCTGCCAGGATCTCGGTCCTGACGTCAGTACCGTTCTGCTTCAGTTTAAATAATTTTTCTAACATCTTCTCCTCCTTTGTACTCTCTTCCACTGCTGTACTTTCCTTTAACAGTTTTAAGTATAGCAAAACGGATCTGCCAATTCAAACAGATCCGTCTTTCCGTATTCGTCTGATATCCATCCTATATCCGTCTTACATCATCTGTTTCTCCGGAAATCAGCGTATCTCTCGGATCTTCTTCCTGAGGGGCAGCACCTTTCCGGGAGCCACAGAGAGCTCGTCAATGCCCATCTGTATGAAGGTCTCGGTCATGCTGGTGTCCGCCGCCAGATCGCCGCAGATGCTGATATGCTTTCCCTCCAGGTGGACGTTGTTGGCCACGATCCGGATCATCTTGATCAGGGCCGGGTGATAGACATTGTAGTAGCCTGTCAGCTTCCGGTTGGTCCGGTCCATAGCCAGGGTGTGCTGGGTCAGATCGTTTGTCCCAATGCTGAAAAAGTCCACCTCCCTGGCCAGCTCCCCGCTGATCATGACGGCCGCCGGCGTCTCGATCATGACACCCACCCTGATGTTCTCGTCAAAGGCTGTCTTCTCTTCCTTCAGCTCAGCCTTGGCCTTCTCCAGCACCTTCTTTGCGGCTGTCACCTCCTCGATGGAGGTGATCATGGGAAACATAACCTGCAGATTTCCAAAGGCGGACGCCCGCAGGATGGCCCGCAGCTGGGTCTTGAACATCTCCTCCTTGTCCAGGGAGATGCGAATTCCCCTGTAGCCCATCATGGGATTGCTCTCCCCGGAAAGATCCATGCTCTCCGGCAGCTTATCCCCGCCCAGATCAGCGGTGCGGATGACTACCTTCTTGGTCCCCATGGCCTCCGCCGCCAGCTTGTACACCTGGAACTGCTGATCCTCTGTGGGCAGCTTCCCGGGGGACTCCATGTAGAGAAACTCGCTGCGGAACAGGCCGATGCCGCCCGCATCATTGCGCAGCACTCTCTCGATATCCTCCCGGCTTCCTATGTTGGCGCACACATCGATCCTCTGGCCGCTCTGGGTGACATTTTCCTTTCCCTTCAGCCGCTCCAGAGTCTCCACCTTCTGGAGATTTTGCTGCTTTTTCTGCTTCATCTTCTCCATGGTCGTCTGATCCGGCTCAATGTACAGCTTGCCGTCAAAGCCGTCTATGATGACCATCTTGCCCTCGTAGTCCTTCTTGAGAGCCTCTCCGATGCCAATGACCGAGGGAATCCCCTTTGTCCTGGCCAGCACGGCGGTGTGGGAATTGATGGATCCGTACATGGTGACAAAGCCAAGCACCTTTGTCTTGTCCAGCTTGACAGCCTCGCTTGGATAGAGATCCCTGGCCGCCATGATAAACGGCTCGTCCATGAACATCCGGTCCTTCCGGCTCCTGGAGAGGATGCGCAGGATGCGGGACGCCACGTCCTGCACGTCCGCCTCATGTCCCCGCACATAGCTCTCCGGCCTGCCTGAGAAGACCTTCAGAAAGCGTTCCACCGACTCCTTCACCGCGTATTCCGCATTCAGCTTCTGCTCGGTAATGATGCGCACCACCTGGTTGACGAACTCCTCGTCCTCCAGGACAGTCTGCTGCATCTCAAAGATAGTAGCGTTGGCCTCCCCCAGCTCGCTGGCGGACTCATCGTACAGCTCCTGGAGCTCCGCCGCCGTCTTCTTTCTGGCCTTCTGAAATCTGATCAGCTCCTTCTCCGGATCCTCCACATAAATCTTGCGGATCTCCCGCTCTCCCCTGTTAAAAAACACAAGCCGGCCAATCACGATTCCTTCCGATACTTTTTTTCCTGTCAACGTTATCATATGATACTTCCCTGTCCTTTATTTGTTCTGTATGCCTTTTACTTTACACGCTGGCGCAGGTACAGTCAAGTGCGGGCTTGTCCGTCTTACTCCTCAAACAGGGGCGTGGAGAGATATCTCTCCCCTGTGTCCGGGAGCAAGGCAACAATAGTCTTTCCCGCAAATCTGTCCTCTTTTGCAAGCTTCAGCGCGGCGTGAAGAGCTGCGCCGGAGGTGATGCCTGCCAGCACGCCCTGTTTTCTTGCCAGCAGTCTGGCCGCCTCATAGGCATCCCGGGTCTCCATCCGGATGACCTCGTCGTACACCTCGGTGTCCAGGATCTCCGGTACAAACCCGGCTCCGATCCCCTGCAGTCCGTGCGGGCCCGGCTTTCCGCCGGATAGCACCGGGGAGTCGGCAGGCTCCACAGCCACCACATGGATAGCCGGATTTTTTTCCTTCAGAAATCTGCCGGTGCCCGTGATGGTTCCTCCTGTGCCCACGCCGGCCACAAACACATCCACCTTCCCTTCTGTGTCCTCCCAGATCTCCGGGCCGGTTGTCTCCATGTGGGCTCTGGGGTTGGCGGAATTGACAAACTGTCCAAGGACAATGGCTCCCTCTGTCTGCCGGGCCAGCTCATCGGCCTTTGCAATGGCTCCGGACATTCCCTTGGCTCCCTCTGTCAGCACAATCTGAGCCCCGTAGCTTGCAAGCAGCTTTCTCCTCTCCACGCTCATGGTCTCCGGCATGGTGAAGACGACCTTATAGCCCCGGGAGGCCCCTACAGAGGCCAGGCCAATGCCGGTATTTCCGCTTGTGGGCTCTATGATGGTGTCCCCCGGATGGAGGAGTCCTCTCTCCTCCGCGTCCAGGATCATAAAGAGGGCGGCCCTGTCCTTCACACTCCCGGCCGGGTTAAAAAGCTCCAGCTTCACAAGCACCCTGGCCTTCAGGCCCTCCTCCCTCTCAATCTTTTCCAGCTCCAGGAGGGGGGTCCCTCCGATCATTTCCTCAACCTTCTTATAAATATGTCCCATGATGTTCTCCTCTCGTCTTGTTGTTTTTGCTATGATGTTTTCTCAGATCGGAACTATTCTTTTCCGTTAAAGCAGTAGGTACATACCTTACACGGCTCTATGCCGATGGAGACCAACAGATCGTCCAGGCGGTGGTACCGCAGGGTGGTGAAGTTCTGCTCCTTCCGGATCGCCTCGATCATCTGCGCGTAGCGGCAGGAATCCGGATCGGTGTACTCCTCCAGTACCTCCTCCGGACAGTTCTCCCCCTCCTTCTCGCGGATGACTCTCCTGGTGATCAGCTCCAGCTCTGATTTGGTCCGGGAGAAATTCAGATATTTGCAGCCGTACACAAGGGGCGGGCAGGCGGGACGCACATGCACCTCCTTTGCGCCGCTCTTGTACAGGAATTCCGTTGTCTCCCGAAGCTGGGTCCCCCTGACGATGGAGTCATCTATAAGGAGCAGCTTCTTGTCCTCGATCAGCTCCCGCACCGGTATAAGCTTCATCCGTGCGATGAGATTTCTCTGGCTCTGGTTCTGAGGCATAAAGGACCGGGGCCATGTGGGCGTGTACTTGATAAAAGGACGGGCGTAGGGGATGCCGGACTCATTGGAGTAGCCGATGGCGTGGGCCACGCCGGAGTCGGGCACGCCGGCCACAATATCCGGCTGGACAGAGCCGTTGTCCCGCTTTGCCAGCATGCTTCCGCATCTGTATCTCATAGCCTCCACATTGACTCCCTCGTAGGAGGATGTGGGGTATCCATAGTATACCCACAAAAAGGAGCAGATTTTCATCTTATCCCCCGGAGGCAGGACTGTCTCCACTCCCTCCGGCGTGATGTAGGCGATCTCCCCGGGGCCCAGCTCCCTGCAGTCGGTGTATCCCAGGTTGATGTAGGCAAAGCTCTCAAAGGAGACGCAGTAGGCCCCCTCCTTCTGCCCGATCACAAGGGGCGTCCTCCCCATGATATCCCTCGCCGCGTAGATGCCCTCCTTTGTCATGACCAGCATGGTCAGAGAGCCGTCTATGGTCTCCTGAGCATAGCGGATCCCCTCCGTGAAGGATCCCTTTCTGCAGATCAGGGACGCCACCAGCTCCGTGGCGTTGATGAGGCCGCCGCTCATCTCCTGGAAATGGGAATGCCCCTCGTTGTAAGCCTTCTCCAGGATCGCGTCCAGGTTGTTGATCTTGCCCACCGTGGCGATGGCAAAGCTGCCCAGATGGGACTGTATGAGCAGAGGCTGCGGCTCGTAGTCCGAGATGCAGCCAATGCCCAGATTTCCCTTCATCTCCTCCACATCCCGCTCAAACTTTGTGCGAAACGGAGCGTTCTCTATATTGTGGATGGCCCGGCAGAAGCCGTCCTCCCCGTGGGCGGCCATGCCGCCTCTCCTTGTCCCCAGATGGGAGTGGTAATCCACCCCGTAAAAAAGTTCCAGCATACAGTCCTTCCTGGACGCCACACCGAAAAGTCCTCCCATGTACTTTTCCTCCTGTTCAACAATAGTTTATCCAATACAGTTACTTTAATAGATACTTTTCCATTATAAATGATTTGCCCTCTATATACAAGCTGAATTGTACAGCTGAATATCTATTTTATTAGAATTTTCTGTATATTTCTGTCATATCGATTGACTTTTTTCATGATTTATGCTACGCTGTCAGAGTAAATTTACAGACAATTCTGTAGATTTATGAAACTTTTATTTTTTATTTCATTTATATGGAGGTAGCATATGAACAAAGGTACTGTAAAGTGGTTCAACAATCAGAAGGGCTATGGCTTCATCTCTGACGAAGAGGGCAACGACATCTTCGTCCACTACTCCGGACTTCTGATGGATGGTTTCAAATCCCTCGAAGAAGGCCAGGCCGTAGAATTTGAGGTGACGGAAGGCACAAAAGGACCGCAGGCTGTCAATGTTGTCAAGCTGTAACAGAAAAAGCATTAATCGGAATAAGATGTACCTTTTATTTATATAAACGGCAATTTCATTTAGATATTTAAAAGCAATACATGCGAATGCGATTAGACACACTGCGCCAGGCGCAAAAGCAAAACGCTGCCCGGGCCGCCGGATTTCCTATCCGGCCTGCCCGGGCAGCGTTTTGCTGTCTGTCATCCTCTGCCTACTCGTCCGTGTCCTCCTCCTCGATCAGGCGGAGGCCCGCTGTGTCTGTCACCGGGAGGGAGAACACGATGGCCTTTGCCTTTGTCTCCATTCCCGCCTTCTCCATGACAGCCCGCATAATAGCATTTTTATTCTCCGTCTTTGTGACGATCAGCACCAGCTCCTTCTCAGAGACAATGGATACGCCCAGAAACTTTTCAGCCCTCTTCATGCCGGTTCCCTTTGCGTGAAGGACCGTGCCTCCCGCCGCCCCGGCGCTCCTGGCTGCGTCCATCACCATCTCATTGTAGCCCTGATTTGCGATCACAACTAAAAGTTCATGCGCTGTATCCTTCAATGTCGTCTCCTCACCTTTCTCAAAATTCTGGTTTTCCAGTAAAAACAGCAGCTCTCTCTTGCCTCCGATGCTGCTCACAGGCACGATAAAGGCGATGCCTGTCCCCGGCACATCGATCTGGAACTTCTGTCTGAGTCCTCTTTTCAGCGTTCTCCAGACTGTGTCCGTGACAACGCAAAGAGAAACCGTCTTCTCCGCGTCCTCAAGCCCCAGGTAGTCCAGCACCTCGCTGTTTGCCGTGCCTCTGCCCAGGGTAACGATCTGGGCGTCCGCGTTCTTCTCCTTATAGAACTCCAGAAAGGACGCGGCGTCTTTCCTGTCGGTGATGGTCACCATCATATATACTTCGCTCATACTTCCATCCTTCCCTATAATTCAATGATCGCGTCATCCGCATAGGCATCCAGGGATACGACCTGGCCGGCTGCCGCGGCGGCATCGGCGCGTTTTTCCTGCAGTTTGTAGATCAGCCCAATCACCTGTATGGTGATGAGGGGAGTCATGGCCACCATAGCCACCACGCCAAAGGCATCCGCCACAATGTCTCCCCCCACGGAGAGGCAGGCCCCGGTGGCAAAGGGCAGAAGGAAGGTGGCTGTCATAGGGCCGGAGGCCACTCCGCCCGAGTCAAAGGCAACCGCCGTAAAGATCTTCGGCACAAAGAAGGACAGAAGAATCGCCGCCACATAGCCGGGCACCAGCAAATAGAAAATTGAAATGCCCGTCAGCACCCGCAGCATGGCAAGTCCCACGGATACAGCCACACTGATGGAAAGTCCGGTCTTCATGACCTTTCCCTCGATAGCCCCGTCTGTCAGCTCCTCCACCTGCTTTGTCAGCACGTACACAGCGGGCTCTGCCATGACGATAAAGTAGCCGATCACCATGCCGATGGGAATGATGATCCACCGGTAGGGCAGCGCCGCGATCATCTGGCCCAGATAATTTCCCGCAGGCATAAATCCCACGTTCACGCCTGTCAAAAACAGCACCAGGCCAATGTACGTATAGAAAAGTCCCACTAAGATCTTGATCAGGGGACGCTTCTTCAGTTTCAGTGAAAAAAACTGGAATAATCCGAAAAATACAACGATCGGCAGAAGTGAAACCGCGATCTCTCCAAAATATTCCGGAAGCGCGTGTAAAAACAGCTGTCCCAGCTCTACAGAGTTCTCCACCTCCGTGATGGAAGACATGCTGTAGGCTCCGCCGTCTGTCTCAAAGATCAGCCCCAGGATGAGCACAGCCAGAATGGGCCCGATGGAACAGAGGGCTACCAGTCCAAAGCTGTCGTCCGCCGCGTGCCGGTCGCTTCGGATGGCGGCAATACCGATACCGAGAGCCATGATAAAGGGTACGGTCATAGGTCCTGTGGTCACTCCCCCCGAGTCAAAGGCAACGGCCAGAAAGGATTTCGGCGTCAGCGCGGCCAGCGCAAACACGATCACGTAGAAGAATACAAGCATGCGCGACAGCGGAATGCCAAACAGCATACGCAGAAGCGCTACAACGAGGAAGATCCCCACCCCGGTGGCAACAGCCAGGATGATCACCATGTTGGGGACCGCCGGAACCTGTTCCGCCAGAACCTGCAGATCCGGTTCCGACACGGTGATGATAAAGCCAAGGACAAAGCCAAGGATAACCATCACCCACAGCTTCCTGGAGCGGGTCATGCTGCTTCCCACCCGCTCTCCCATGGGAGTCATGGCCATCTCAGCTCCCAGGGTAAAAAACATCATTCCGATCACCAGCATCACGGCTCCGATGATATATTCCAGCATAATGCCAGGCGAGATGGGAACGATGGTAAAACACAGCGCCAGCACGATAATGATGATCGGGAGTACTGCGCTGACAGCCTCTTTCAGCTTTTCCTTCAGTCTTTCTTTCAATTCGATTTTATAGTGTCCTGTTTCTGTGTAAGATGTACTGCCTCTGCTCAAAAATCGTCTCCTTTCTTTTGCTGTGTCAAATTGCTAACTTTATTAGTAATTATACATGGAAAAGGCAGCCCTGTCAAATCCAACCGGGCTGCCCGCAGCGCTCCCGCGCCTTTTTACGCTGACTATACAGTATTTTCTATACTCTCTTTTGTCCGCTCAGGGTTTCCGCCGCCCGGACTACATGCTGGGCCAGCACGGAAGTGGTGACGCTCCCCACGCCCCTGGGCACGGGACTGGTAAAGGATGCCTTGGGCTCTACCGCCTCAAAGTCCACGTCCCCGCACAGGTTTCCCTCCGGGTCCATGTTGATGCCCACATCCACTACGACGGCGCCCTCCCCTGCCATGGAAGCGCCCACCATTTTCGCCTTTCCCGCAGCGGCCACCAGTATCTCCGCATCCCGGCACGTCGCGGCAAGGTCTGCTGTCCTGGTGTGACAGATGGTGACTGTGGCATGCCGACCAAGGAGCAGCATAGCCAGAGGCTTGCCCACCACCATGCTCCTTCCGATGACAGTCACCTTCTTCCCCTTCGGGTCAATGCCGTAATGGTCCAGCATCTCCATCACCGCCTCCGGCGTGCAGGGCGCATAGCCGCTGGCATCCCCGGAAAAGATCTTCGCTATGTTGACAGGGCTCATACAGTCCACGTCCTTGACCGGATCGATGATCCGCGTCAGAGGCTCCTCGTCCAGGTGTCTGGGAAGAGGCCGCAGCACAAGAATTCCGTGCACGGATGAGTCCCTGTTCAGCGACTTTAGCGACTCCTCCAGCTCTCTCTGGGAGACATCCTCCGGAAGCTCCACCACCTGGCAGCCGATGCCTGTCAGCTCCATTCTCTTTTTGGCTCCCCTCTCATAGGAGAGGTCGTCCGGCCTTGCCCCTACCCGCAGGATCGCCAGCTTCGGCTCTGTTCCTCTCTCCTTCAGCGCTTCTGTCCTCTGTATCAGGCGCTCCTTCATGGCCTTGGCCACTTCGGTTCCCAGCATCACTGTTCCCATCTTTTTGTCCCTCCTGTGTTGTAATCTGCATGTTGTATTACCGCTTTATTTTACACTCTGAAGCACCTGGCTGTAAATACGCTCTTTCTTCTCCCGCCCCTCTGCGATCATCCGGTCAGCCCGGGCGTTCAGCTCCTCCGCCTGGCTTCGGTCCTTCATAAGGCGGGTGTTGATAAAGACATTTAAGGAGGCACCCTCCAGGGCCGCCTGGGCGAAGAGGATGCCCACCCCCACGTCGCTTAGGGCCAGCCTGCTGCCCTTCTCCCCCAGCGTCTCCAGCAGATCCATGGAGGAGAGCACGGTCTCCATGATCTCCATGGGGACCACGCTGGCCTCATAGAGGGCAGACTCCATGATCTTCTCCCTGGCCGCCTTCTCCTCCTCTGTGTTTTTCGGGAGACCGTAGGCCCTGGACAGGGGCTCAAAGGCCTGGGCATCCCGGTCTGTCAGTGTGACCAGCCTGTCCCGCAGCCTCTCCAGCTCCTCCCGGGCCGCCAGGATCTCCTCCTCCACTGCCGCGTATTTCTTTTTCCCCACAGTCAGGTTTGCCACCATCATGCCAAGGGCAGCCCCGAAGGCTCCCACAGCCGCGGAGGCTCCCCCTCCCCCGGGCACGGGGGCTTTGGAAGACAGCTCCTCAAGAAACTTTGTAGTCTTCATCTCCAGCATCATCATTATCCTTCTCCTTCTCTTTTTGTCTCTGTCTATCTCTTCTTTCTGGGCATCACATGGATGGCTCCGCCCTCCAGCTCCTCCAGGGCCTCCGCCACACCCTCGTTGTAGGTGGGATGGGGACGCATGGCCCTGAGCACCTGGGAGGCAGTCAGATGGTTGGAGATGGCACTGACAAACTCACCGATCATGTCAGTGGCCCGGCCGCACATCATCTGAGCGCCCAGTATCTCCTCTGTCTCTTCGTGAACGACCACCTTGATAAATCCTCTCTCCTCCTTTGAGATGAGGGATTTCCCGTTGGCGCTCATGATAAATTTTCCTGTCCGCACAGGAATTCCCTGCGCTTTGGCGGTCTCCTCGTCCAGCCCCGCCGAGGCGATCTCCGGCTCCGTGTACACGCAGCCCGGCACAACGGACAGATCCACGGAGGGTTCCTGCCCCGCCAGCAGCTCCGCCAGAACCATGCCCTGGGCGCTGGCAGCGTGGGCCAGCTGGGCACCCGGGATCATATCCCCGATGGCGTAGACGCCGGGAATGCTTGTGGCAAACTTCTCGTCCACAAGGATACGGCCCCGCTCCATGTCCGGAACCGCGCCCTCCCCGAAAAGTCCCTCTGAGGCGGGCCGCCTCCCCACGGCGCAGAGCACATACTGTCCGGAGACAGTCTGCTCCTTTTCCTTCTCCTCAAACCGGCAGACAAGCCCCCCTGGCTCCTCCTCCACAGACCGGACCGCCGCCCCGGTGTGGATATCCACTCCTCTCTTCTTCAGGACCATTTTTAAATTCTGGGAGATTTCCTTATCCATGTTCGGCACCAGCCGGGGCATGGCCTCCAGGATCGTCACCTTACATCCAAGAGAGGAGTAGATGGTGGCGAACTCCACGCTGATGACCCCTCCCCCGATGATGACCAGGCTCTCCGGCACCTCCCGTAGCCGGAAGAGCTCGTCGCTTGTCAGAACGCCCGGCAGATCCATGCCCGGGATAGGCAGGATAACAGGCCTGGAGCCGGCCGCCAGCACCACATGCTCCGCCTGGTACACCTGCCTTTCCCCGTCCTTCTCCACTTCCACCTGTCTTCCCGGCAGGAGCTTTCCTCTGCCCTCCAGACAGGTCACTGCGTTGGCCTTAAAGAGCTGCTCCACTCCCTGCACCAGCTGATCTGTAGTCTCCTCCTTGTAGGCCAGTATCCTGTCAAAGTCATAGCTGGCTTCCTCTGCCTTTATCCCGAACCGCTCAGCCTGGCGGATCTCCCGGTAGAGCCCGGAGGCGTGGAGCATGGCCTTGGCGGGAATACAGCCCCGGTTCAGGCAGGTGCCGCCTGCCCGGCTCTCCTCCACGACAGCCGTCTTAAGTCCCAGCTTGGCGGCCTTGATGGCGCACACATAGCCCCCCGGGCCTGCGCCTATGATGATCAGATCAAATCTTTCTTCCATTTTCCTGTTCTCCTCTTGTTTTCCTATATATCCGCCGAAGCGATCCACTGGATGACATCCCGCAGCATCTCTGTCTCAGCCGGGTCAGCCGGATGGAACAGGCCCAGCTGCCGGCAGAGCTCCTCCCTGCTGTACCTGGCATGCTTCAGACAGGCGGGCAGAGCCAGGATAAAATCCGGCCTGAGTGCGTCGGAATAGACCGCCGCGTCTGTCACCTTCCCCTGGTCCACCTTGAGCTCCAGAGAAAGGCTCCCCCAGGAAAACCGGTGGGACAGCTCAAACTGGAACTCCAGACTGCGGCCGAATTTCCACTCCCAGGACGCAAAGCGCTCCTCGTCGGCCTTCAGCCTCTCCCCGTCCAGCTCCTCCTCTGTCAGGGGAGTGCTCCTCCGGCCGTACACCTCCTCAAAGGCCTGCCGCAGGGCCGCCTTCAGCCTTTCTATCGTCAGATCCGGGACAAATTCTCTCAGGTTCACCACCCTGGAGCGGACAGAGTCCACCCCCTTGGACTTCAGCTTCTCCCTGTTCACCGTGAGATAGTTCCCCAGCACCTCCTTGTCCACGTCCACCATCAGCGTGCCGTGATGATAACAGTGATCCCCCTGCTCGTAGTAGGCGTTCCCTGAGAACTTCCGCCCGTCTGCCAGAAGGTCGTTCCTCCCCGACCGGACGGCCGGGATGCCCAGGGCTCTGACTGCCCGCAGGATCACCTCGGTCTGCTTTTCCACACTGTAGTTTTTCTTTCTCACCAGAAAGGTAAAATTCAGGTTTCCCAGATCGTGGTAGACAGCGCCGCCTCCGGAGAGGCGGCGGGCCACATACCCGCCGTCCTCTTCGAGGCGGCTCACCTTACACTCTTTCCAGGCGTTCTGGTTCCTCCCGATGACGACAGTCCTCTGGTTCTGCCAGAGATACAGGATGCACTCCCTCTCCCCGCAGGTCTCCAGAAGATATTTTTCCACAGCCAGATTGTGGTAGGGCACAAACTGCCTGCTCTCTGTGTATCTGATTGTGTCGATCATGCTTCTCCCTCTGCTCCGAAATCATAGGTGAGGACCGGATGTCTAGCCGCCTCCACCTCGTCCAGCCTTGTGACCGGCGTGGTGACAGGCGCCGCGTGCAGCTTCTCCGGATCTGTCTTTGCCAGCTCATACAGACTGCGGAACACCTGGATGGCGTCGTCCAGCGTCTCCTTTGACTCCGTCTCCGTGGGCTCCACCATGAGAGCCTCCTCCACGATCAGCGGGAAGTACATGGTCGGCGGGTGGATGCCGTTGTCCAGAAGTCCCTTGGCAATGTCCATGGCCGAGATGCCGGTCTCCTTCTTCAGGTCCGCAAGGCTCATGACAAACTCGTGCATGCAGGTCTCGTCATAGGCCATGGTGTACAGATCCTTCAGGGCGCATCTCATGTAGTTGGCGTTCAGCACCGCATTCTGGCTGGCCTCCTTAATGCCCTCTCTCCCCAGAGTGAGGATGTAGGTGAGAGCCTTCACCACAACAAGGAAATTGCCGTAGAAGCTCTTCATCTCTCCTATGCTCCGGGACGGCTTTTCAAACCGGTAGGGGGCCTCCCCCGTCACGAGCACGGAGGGAAGGAAGTCTGCCAGCAGCTCCCTGCATCCCACCGGGCCGCTTCCCGGGCCGCCGCCGCCGTGGGGCGTGGAAAAGGTCTTATGAAGGTTCAGGTGAACCACGTCAAAGCCCATATCACCCGGCCGCACTGTGCCCATGACCGCGTTCAGGTTCGCCCCGTCATAATAGCACAGTCCGCCGCACTTGTGTACGATATCTGTGATCTCCAGGATATTTTTGTCAAACAGGCCCACTGTGTTGGGGTTGGTCAGCATCAGGCCCGCCACATCGTCCCCGGCTGCCTCCCGCAGCTTCTCAATGTCCACGCAGCCCTCTGCGTTGGACGGAATAGTCACCACCGAGTAGCCTGCCATGGCCGCGCTGGCCGGGTTGGTGCCGTGGGCAGAGTCGGGGACGAGGATCTTGGTCCTTTTGCTGTCCTTTCTGCTCTCGTGGTAGGCCTTGATGAGGAGAAGCCCGGTAAATTCACCGTGGGCCCCCGCCGCGGGCTGGAAGGTCATGCGGTCCATACCGGTGATCTCACACAGGTATTTCTCCGCCAGGTGCAGCACCTCCATGCATCCCTGCACCGTGTCCTCTCCCTGGAGAGGATGGATATCGGTAAATCCGGGAAGGGAGGCCACCGCCTCGTTGATCCTGGGATTGTATTTCATTGTACAGGAGCCCAGGGGATAAAAGCCGTCGTTGACCCCGTGGGTCTTCCTCGCAAGCTCCGTGTAGTGCCGGGATATCTCCACCTCGGACAGGGCGGGCAGATGGAGCTTCTTCTCCCGTCTGTCTCCCTCCGGCAGGCCCACTGTCTCCACATCGCAGGGAGGAAGCTCAAGGCATCCTCTGCCCGGTCTGCTCTTTTCAAATACTAACATGCCTTACACCTCCTTCAGGATGCGGACTGCCTCGTCCATCTCTTCTTTTGTGTTCATCTCCGTGCAGCACCAGAGGATCCGGTGATCGTCCAGGGCAAGTCCCCCCAGGATTCCATGCCCCTCCAGCGCCTGCAGCGCCCGGCCGGACTCCTTTTCTGACACGGTCACGAACTCGTGGAAAAACTCGCCCCTGTTCTCCAGCTCAAAGCCGGCCTCTCCCAGCCTTTTTGCAAAGTAGTGGGCCTTGGACATACAGGAGGAGGCGGCTCTTTCAAGCCCCTCGTTTCCCATGGCTGTCAGGTAAACGCCCACCGCCAGGGCGCAGAGAGCCTGATTGGAACAGATGTTGCTGGACGCCTTCTCCCTGCGGATGTGCTGCTCTCTGGCCTGGAGAGTCAGCACGTAGCCGGTCTTTCCGTTCCGGTCCTTCGTCTGTCCCACGATCCTGCCAGGCAGCTTGCGCATCATGGCTCTGGTGGCAGCCATAAAGCCCAGGTAGGGTCCTCCAAAGGCGAGAGGAAGCCCCAGGGGCTGTCCCTCTCCCACCGCTACGTCGGCCCCGTACTCGGCCGGTGTCTTCATAATTCCAAGGGAAATAGGGTTCACGCTCATAATGAATTTGCCCCCTACCTGGTGGACCGCCTCCCCGATCTCCTCTGCAGGCTCCAGGTTTCCGTAATAGTTAGGGTGCTGAATGAGAACGCAGGCGGTCTCCCCCGCCAGCCGTTCCTTCAGCCACTCCACATCCGTCACGCCGTCCTTTTCCGGTATCACCTCCAGCTCCATCCCGTTTCCAAAGCAGTAGGTCTTTACCGTCTCCAGCGTGTAGGGGAGAACGGCGGCAGATATGTAGGCTTTGCCTCGCTTCCTCTCCCTGCACATGGCCACTCCCTCTGCCGCGGCTGAGGCGCCGTCATAGACAGAGGCGTTGGACACGTCCATCCCGGTCAGGTCGCAGATCATGGTCTGATACTCAAAGATAGACTGGAGAATTCCCTGGCTGATCTCCGCCTGATAAGGGGTGTAGGCAGTCTGGAGATTTTCCTTGGATGTCACGCTGCCCACCACGGCCGGGATATAGTGGCGGTAGGCCCCCGCTCCCCGGAAAATGGTGGGGAACACTTTATTTTTTGCAGCAATGGACTGCATCTTTCTCTTTACTTCCAGCTCAGAAAGCCCTGCAGGTATGTTCAGTCCGCCCTTCAGCTTCACCTCCTCCGGGATATCCCGGAACAGGTCGTCCATGGACTCATAGCCGGCGGTCTCAAGCATTGCCTGCCGTTCCTCCTGGGTGTTCGGCACATAGCTTCCCATATATTTTCCTCCTTCTGTTTTTCTCCTTTGCCCGTATGCCCTTATGCGTCCTTCTCGCTCTCCACAAACGCCTCATACTCCGCCGCTGTCAGCAGCTCCTCCCGGTCAGAAATATCCTTGACTCTGACAAACCAGGCATCGTAGGGCGCCTCATTGATGGACTCCGGCGCGTCCAGAAGCTCCTCGTTCACAGCACTCACCACGCCGGTCACAGGGGAGTACACATCTGACACGGCCTTGACAGACTCCACATCCGCGAAGCTCTCCCCGGTAGTTACCTCGTCGCCCTCCTCCGGGAGATTGACGAACACAAGATCCCCCAGCTCAGACTGGGCGTAGTCTGTCAGTCCGATGAGGACCTCCTCGCCCTCCTCTTTTACCCACTCGTGTGATTTTGAATACAGCAGTCCCTCTCTTAATTCCATGATCTTTTCTCCTTTCACTCTCTATGCTCTGTTTGTTTCTCCTGTTGCTCTCTTTATATCTCTGTTATCCTACTTACTTCTCTTGTAAAACGGAAGGGGCACGATCTGGGCCTCAACCCGGCGTCCTCTCACGTCTGCCTCCACCTTTGTCCCCGGCTCCGTGCAGTCCGCGTCCACCAGAGCCATGGCCACCGGGCAGCCCAGATAGGGACAGTGGGTCCCGGATGTAGTGTGGCCGATAAGCCGGTCGCCCAGGTACACATCCTGGTGTTCTCTTATGATGCCCCGGCCGGTCACCGTCAGTCCAATGCGCTTTCTCGCCGGTTCTCCCTTCTCCTCAAGAGCCTTCTTCCCGATAAAGTCCTCCTTTGTCATCTTCACGGCAAATCCCAGGCCGGCCTCAAGTGGTGTCACCTGTTCGTCCATCTCGTGGCCGTAGAGGGGCATAGCCGCCTCCATCCGGAGAGTGTCTCTGGCTCCCAGTCCGCAGGGGATGAGTCCCTCCTCCTTCCCGGCCTCGAGAAGAGCGTCCCACATCTCCTGGGCCCTTGCGCTGTCCAGGTAGATCTCCACCCCGTCCTCGCCTGTGTAACCGGTCTTTGAGATGATACAGGGAATACCCGCGGCCTCCGTGTCAAACACAGCGTGATAGTATTTCTTCGGGATATTTTCCTCCGGGGCGAGCTTGCGCAGGATCTCCATGGCCTTCGGGCCCTGAAGAGCCAGCTGGGCGTACTGGTCTGATACATCCGTGAATGTCACTTCCCCGAACTGATGGTCCAGCATCCACTGATAATCCTTGTCCTTGTTGGCCGCATTGACTACAATGAAATAATCCTCCTCGCCCTTTTTGTATACGATCAGATCATCCACCGTGCCCCCCTGCTCATTGCACATGGGGCTGTATCTGGCCTGACCGTCCGTCAGGTTGTCAAAATTGTTGGTCAGCATCATCTGCAGGTTGGCCAGGGCGTCCTTCCCCTGACAGAGGATCTCTCCCATGTGGGACACGTCAAAGAGACCCGCCTGGGTGCGCACTGCCATGTGCTCCTTGATCACTCCTTCCTTGTACTGTACCGGGAGAAGGTATCCCCCAAAGGGCACGATCTTTCCGCCCGCCTTCACATGCGCCTCATAGAGCGGTGTTTTCAATTCCATTCCTACTTTTCCTCCTTTGCCGGACTTACATTTAAGAGACAGATAAAATAAAACAGGGAGAGACTGTCCCCTTCATATGAAATCAGTCTCTCCCTGTCTGTTCATCCAGAGCCTCGTCCGGACCCAATACCTTTGCCTGAGAGTTTCAAGTGTCCCCTTGCCCCTTCGGCGCTGCCTCTGATATATGTGACAGTCTCTCTTGGATCCTTCACCCGATCATTTGTCTCATTAAATCTGGCTCTATTATAACCGCCCGTGAATTTTCTGTCAACATTTGTTTTTTTATTTGACATTTCGTACAATTGTCTATTTTTTCACAACTCTGCAGTTTTTTACACGTTAGCCCGGTATGCCTCGTCTGCAGTATACACGTCAAAGCCGCTTCCCTTCAGGATATCGATCACTCTTCCCGGCTCATCGCTCTTGAGCACTGCCGCGGCGTCGCTTCCGTTGGCAAAGGCGTACATGTACTCAATGTTGACCTCGCCCTCCACAAGCTGGTGCATGGCTTTTGCCAGCGAGCCCGTGGCGTGAGGCACCCGCAGGGCCACCACGTCCGTGAGCATGGCCGTGATCCCCTCCTCCTTCAGGACCATCCGTCCCTTGTGGGGGTCCGATACGATCATCCGGAGCATACCATACTCGGAGGTGTCCGCCAGGCTGAGGGCCACGATATTCACGCCGCCCTTTGCCAGCGCTGCCAGCACCTCGTCCAGACGTCCCTCCCTGTTCTCCAGAAATACGGATAACTGCTGTACTGTATTACTAATTCCCATGATATTCCCCTCCTTCTTACATCTGCCTGTTGTCGATGACGCGCTTGGCCTTGCCTTCGCTTCTCTGGATGGTCTTCGGCTCTACCAGCTTCACGCGGACAGATACGCCGAGCGCCTGCTTCAGCACAGCCGCCACCTTGTTCTTCAGCTCGTCCAGCTTGCGGATCTCGTCGGAGAAATATCTCTCGTCCACTTCCACCATGACCGTGAGCACATCCATGTTGTTCTCTCTGTCCACGATCATCAGATAGTGAGGCGCTACGCCGCCGCCCATGGACAGCAGGGCTGTCTCCACCTGAGTCGGGAATACATTGACGCCGCGGATGACCTTCATATCATCGGTGCGCCCTGTGAACTTGTGGATCCTCGCAAGCGTTCTTCCGCACTTGCAGGTACCGTGGGTCATGCTTGTCAGGTCCTTTGTGCGGTACCGGATCAGGGGCATGCCCTCCTTGGAGAGGGTGGTAAATACCAGCTCTCCTGTCTCACCGTCCGCGCAGGGCTCATAGGTGGCAGGGTTGATCAGCTCCGGATAGAAGTGATCCTCGTATACGTGAAGTCCTTCGTGGTGGATGCAGTCCAGAGCAACGCCCGGCCCGGTCACCTCGCAGAGACCGTAAATGTCAAAGCAGTTGATGTGGAGAATATCCTCGATCTTCTTCCTCATCTCCTCCGTCCAGGGCTCCGCGCCGTGGATGCCGGCCTTCAGCTGCATGTGATCCACAAGGCCTGCCTCCTGGATGGACTCGGCCAGATAGAGGGCGTAGGACGGAGTGCAGGCAAATGCGGTGGCTCCCATATCCTCCATACACATCATCTGGCGCTTGGTATTTCCCGCAGACATGGGGATGGCCATCGCGCCCAGGGCCATGGCGCCGTAGTCAAGGCCCATTCCCCCTGTGAACAGCCCGTAGCCGTAGCAGACATGGATACGGTCCTCGTTTGTAAGGCCGGCCATTGTAAGACCTCTTGCCACACATTCTCCCCACACCTCTGTATCATATTTTGTGTAGGACGCGATGGTCAGCTTTCCTGTTGTCCCGGACGTCCCCTGCACGCGCACGATCTCGCTCTGTGGAACTGCCAGCAGTCCAAATGGGTAATTCTCCTTCAGGTCCTCCTTTGTGGTGAAGGGCAGCTTTCCGATGTCCTCTATCCCCTTGATGTCGCCGGGCTCCACGCCCTTCTGCTGCATCTTTTTCCGGTAAAAAGGCACGTTCTCATACACCCTCTTTACCTGCTTAACAAGCTTTTCACTCTGCAGGGCGCTCATCTCATCCCTGCTCATACACTCAATCTTCGGATCCCTGATCCTCTCCTGCCAATTCTCTAATGATACTCCTGCCATTTTCTTTTACTCCTATTCTTAATACTTTTGGCGCAGCCAGACCTACAGGTCTGACTCGTCTACCATCTTCACACCTGCATCCTTAAGAATGGAAGCTGCTTTCTCATAATCGTCGGTGCTGAAAACCAGAACCGGAGCGCGTCCTTCGCGGATTACAAATGAATAGATGTAGCGCACATTTATGCGGTTTTCTGCAAGTACTGCCAACATCTGATTGAGATTGCCTTTTCTGTCCTCCAGCTCTGCGCCGATGACATCGTTCACACGCACGACAAATCCCCTCTCAGTGAGATAACCCTTCGCCTCTGTTGGCTTATCGACTACGAGACGAAGGATCCCAAACTCCGGAGTATCAAAAGACGCGACGGCCCGGATGTTGATGTGCGCTTCTGTGAGCTTTGATGTGACCTCCATCAGGCTGCCCGGCTTATTCTCCACGAAAACTGATAGCTGCTTGATCATGTGACACCTCCTTTTTTCTGGTCCTTAAAATCTATATCATCTTGCAGTAAGGTGATATCCTGTGTCAAATGCCTTCCTGTTGATATCTATTGTCTTTGGCGGCACTGTATTTTCAATGACCCTGTACCAGTCCTCCTTGCTGAAATCCATGTGCTGCGCCGCCACGCCCAGCACGATCATGTTGAACACCTTTGGATTGCCCAGCCTCTTGGACTCCTCCGTGGCGTTGACCGCGTACACCTTGTGGGTCTTCCCCAGCTCCTCCAGGATGCCCTCCGGATAGCTGGCGCTGCCGATCACGACAGGCATGGGGTCTATCCTCCAGTCATTGACTACAAGGGCCCCGTCCTTTTTGAGGAAATGGGCGTACCGCATGGCCTCCAGTCTCTCGAAGGCGATGATCACGTCCGCCTGCCCTTCCTCCACGATGGGCTCCGCCACCTTGTCTCCGTAGCGCACAAAGGTGACAACGCTTCCGCCCCTCTGGGCCATACCGTGCACCTCGGACAGCTTCACGTCATAGCCCCCGGCGATGGCCAGCCCTCCCAGGACACGGCTGGTGAGCAGGGTCCCCTGGCCGCCCACGCCTACGATCATAATATTTTTTACTGCCATTATCTGTCACCTTCCTTTACCAGTTCGATCGCCCCGAATTTGCACAGCGACTGACACAGTCCGCATCCGGTGCACATCGTATCGTCAATATGGATGGTTCCGTCTTCGTTTCTCGTCATGGCCGGACATCCCGGTTTCATGCACATGCCGCACTTCTTGCATTTGTCCGCATGTACAGTGTAGAGAGGCTTCTTCGCCTTGGACAGGAGCACACAGGGGGTCTTTGTGATGATGACCGACACCTCGTCCCTTGCCACCTCTTCCCTGATGGCCTTCTCCAGAGTGTCAATGTCCAGAGCATTGATCTCCTGCACGTGCTTCACGCCCAGTGCCCGGCAAAGTCCCGGGATGTCGATGGCGTAGGTGGGGTCGCCCTGGAGCGTCTTGCCCGTGGCCGCGTGGTCCTGATGTCCTGTCATTCCGGTGGTGGAATTGTCCAGGATGATCACCGTTCCCGTGGCCTTGTTGTACATCATGTTCATGAGGGAATTGACACCTGTATGTAAAAATGTGGAGTCGCCGATGACGGCTACCCAGTTTTTAATATAGTCTTTGCCCTTCGCCTTTTCCATTCCGTGGAGAGTGGAAATGCTGGCACCCATACAGACGGTGGTGTCCACCACGCTCAGCGGCGCTACCGCTCCCAGCGTATAGCATCCGATATCGCCTGCCCCGTGTATCTTCAGCTTGTTCAGCACATAATAGACGCTGCGGTGGGGACATCCCGGGCAGAGGATAGGCGGGCGTCCCGGCACCTGGGCCGGCGCATCAAGCTGCAGGTCCTCATGGAGGATGGCTTCCCTGAGCATATTGGCGCTGTACTCGCCCTGCACGGTAAAGATCTCCTTGCCGATGGCTTTAATGCCCCAGGACTTCACCTGCTCCTCGATCACCGGATCCAGCTCCTCCACGATATAGAGCGTTTCCACCTTTGACGCAAAGTCCTCGATCAGCTTTCTCGGCAGAGGATTGACCATGCCAAGTTTCAGCACGGATGCCTCCGGCAGCACTTCTTTTACATACTGGTAGGGAATACCGCTTGTGATGACGCCGATCTTCGTATCGTTCATCTCCACCCTGTTGATGGAAAGTGTGTTGGCTGCCTCAGCCAGCTCCTCCATCCGCCTCTCGATGACCACATGGCGCCCCTTCGCGTTGCCTGGCATCATGACGTTCTTGGCCGGGTCTCTCTCGTAGGGCTTATCCGGCACTTCCTCTCTCTCACACAGCTCTACCAGCCCCTGGGAGTGGGCCAGCCGGGTAGTGGTCCGGTACACGAAGGGCCGGTCAAACTGCTCGCTCAGGTCAAAGGCCAGCTTCATGAACTCCTTTGCCTCCGCGCTGTCGGAGGGCTCCAGCACCGGCAGGTGGGCCGCCCTTGCCACCATCCTTGTGTCCTGCTCGTTCTGGGAGCTGTAAAGTCCCGGATCGTCGGCCACCACGATGACAAGGCCCCCGTTCACTCCCATGTAGGAGACGGTGTAGGCCGGGTCTGCCGCCACGTTAAAGCCCACGTGCTTCATACAGGACATAGCTCTCGTCCCCGCTATGGAGGCGCCGATAGCCACCTCTGTGGCCACCTTCTCGTTGGGAGACCACTCGCAGTACAGGTCGTCTCTGTACTGTACAAGATATTCGCTTATCTCCGTGCTCGGCGTGCCCGGGTAGGCGGCTGACACCTTCACTCCCGCCTCGTAGGCGCCTCTGGCAATGGCCTCATTGCCGAGCATGATCACTCTCTTTGACTCTGACATTTTACAGTCCATCCTTTCTCAAATCTGTCACTCTCTTTGCCTTTCCCTCAAACCGCTTCAGGGAGTAGGGAGCCACCAGCTTGATCTGGGTGGCAAGGCCCAGCTGGGACTTCAGTCCCTTCCTGATCTTCATCTCCAGCTCGCTGAGCTGCGCGTAGCTGTCAAGCAGCCTGTCGTCCACCAGCTCCACGGTGATGGTCATGACATCCAGCCGGTTCTTTCTCTCCACCAGTATCTCGTAGTGGGGTCCGATCTCCGGTATCTGGAGCAGCACCTCCTCGATCTGGGTCGGGAATACATTCACGCCTCTGATGACCAGCATGTCGTCCGCCCGGCCGGAGATGTTCTCCATGCGCACGGTCGTCCTTCCGCATCTGCAGGGCTCATACATGAGCCTTGTCATATCCCCTGTCCGGTAGCGCACAAGGGGCAGCGCCTCTTTCCCGAGACAGGTGACCACCAGCTCGCCTCTCTCTCCGGGAGGCAGCACCTCCTCTGTCTTTGGGTCGATGATCTCCGGGATAAACCAGTCCTCGTTGACATGCATGCCCACAAGCTCCTCGCACTCTCCGGCCACGCCCGGGCCGCACAGCTCGCTCATGCCGTAGTTCTGGGTGCACAGAAAGCGCTGGCCCCACACCTTGTGCATCTCATCCCGCATGGGCTCCGTCATGCCCTCGCCTCCGAAGAGACCGATGTGCACCTTCAGATCCTTCTCCGGGTCCAGGCCTCTCGCCCGTATCTCCTCCCCCAGGTGGAGCGCATAGGAGGGGGTGGCCACCAGAAGGGTCACGCCCATATCCTGCAGGAACATGATCTGCTTCTTCGTGTTTCCCGAAGACATGGGAATGACAGACGCGCCGATCTTCTCAAGACCTCCATGGAGTCCCAGGGCCCCTGTGAAGGTCCCGTATCCAAAGGAAATCTGGGCCACGTCATCGGCTGTGGCGCCGCCCATACAGGCGATGCGGGCCACGTTTTCCAGCCACATGTCCAGGTCATTCCTTGTGTATCCCACCACCGTGGGCTTTCCTGTGGTCCCTGAGCTGGCGTGGAACCTGACCAGCTCCTTCTTGTCCACGGCAAAAAGCCCCATGGGGTAGTTGTCTCTGAAATCCGCTTTGTATGTAAAGGGCAGCTTCGTCAGATCCGCCAGTGTCTTTATATCCTCCGGCTTCACCCCTGCCTCGTCCATTTTCCTGCGGTAGGGAGCAACCCTCTCATAAATATAGGGCACCGTCTCCTTCAGCTTCTTCAGCTGGATCGCTTCTATCTCGCCTCTTGGCAGGGTCTCTTCCTTCGACCAGATCATGACATTTCCTCCTTCAATTTTACGCTTCCGCGTCGTGCTTCCCTTAGTATAGCACAATACTTTCGCAAGTTAAAGCATTAATTTGCGAAAAATTTAAAATCCCCCGCCCGAAAGGCCCCTGCTGATTTCTCTTTTCGTTTTAAGAAAATAATACTCCAAAGAGTGTTGAAATACAACTGACTCTCCGGAGTATTATTTAAGCAAGCGTCTACAGACTCCCGGCGCTCTCCTCGAGCTGGCGCACAGCCTCCCGGATCTCCGCGAGCTGCTCCTCTGTCACCTTGTCCAGGCGGCACTTCATAGTCAGCTTGTTCAGTCTGTTCACGTCACCCTTCACCTGCTTTTTCGTCCCTCTGTCCAGGTCTTTTTTCTTCTCCTTCAGCTTCCGCTCTGTCTCCGCCATCAGCTTCCGGGCCTCTCCCAGGATCTCCACCGCGTCCTTTCTCGTCTGATCCTGCCCGGCGTAATCCCGGGCGTCCCGGATGGCCTGCTGGATCTCATCCTAGGACATGCTGTCGTTGGAGGTAATGGTGATGGACTGCTGCTTCCCTGTGTCCAGATCCCGGGCAGACACCTTCAGGATGCCGTTGGCGTCAATGTCAAAGGAGACCTCGATCTGGGGCACGCCGGCGGGAGCCGCCTTGATACCCTTCAGCCTGAATTTGCCGATGGTCTTGTTGTCCCTGGCCATGGGGCGCTCCCCCTGGAGCACATGGATATCCACGGAGCGCTGGTAGGGAACCGCTGTTGTGAACACCCTGGAATACCGGGTGGGAAGGGTCGTGTTCCTCTCTATCAGGCGGGTGGCCACGCCGCCCACAGTCTCAATGGACAGACTCAGAGGGGTCATGTCCAGAAGGAGCAGGCTCTTGCCTGTTCCTGCCGCCACCAGACTGTTCCCTTCCAGGGTGCTTCCCAGGATGGCCGCTCCTTTCGCCACGCACTCGTCCGGGTTGATGTTCCTGGAGGGCTCTTTTTCCGTCAGCAGCCGCTCCTTCTCCTGGACAGCCGGAATTCTCGTGGAGCCTCCCACCAAGAGGACTCTCCCAAGCTCCGCCGGGGCGATGCCCGCATCGCTGAGGGCGCCGCGCACCGGCCGGGCCGTGCGCTCAATGAGGTCTCCTATGAGCTCCTGGAGCTGTCCTCTTGTGAGGGTCAGATCCATGTGCAGCATCTCCCCTCTGTGCTGGGTCAGATATGGGAGCGTGATGTGGGCGCTCTCCGACGCGGACAGCTCCTTTTTGGCCTGCTCCGCCGCGTCCTTCACCCGCTGCATGGCCCCGAAGTCGCGGGACAGGTCTGCCCCTGTCTCCTCCTTAAAGCGCCTCACCAGCCACTGGCTGATCCTCTCATCAAAGTCATCGCCGCCCAGGTCATACACCATCACCTTCTGGGGCTCCCCGTGGTTCAGCCCGTAGGACATGGCCGCGCTTGTGGGCTCGTTGATGATGCGCTTTACGTTCAGGCCGGCGATCCGTCCCGCGTCCTTGGTGGCCTGCCTCTGGATATTGTTGAAGTAGACGGGCACTGTAATGACCGCCTCTGTCACCGGCTCCCCCAGAAATTTCTCCGCGTCCTCCTTCAGCTGCATCAGCACCATGGCGCTGATGGTCTGCGCCTTGTAGTCCGTCCCGTCAATGCGCACGCTCCACTCGGTTCCCATGTGGCGCTTCACAGAGCTGATGGTTTGCTTATGTGTGATAAAGAAGCAATAGAAGTGCAAAAAATTTTGCCGTTCCTATCCGACACTTGGCCATTGTGTCGGATAGGTCGGGCGGTTATTCGGGCAAGTCAATCTTGCCGACAAAGCTGTAATAAATCTCAATGTCCTGCCTGCGGGTGCCGTTCTCATCATAGCTGCACTCATGCACCACAATTTTCTCGATCATTTCCCGCAAGAGAGTGGGGGTCAGTTCTTCAAAGGCAAGGTGCTTGCGGACAATGCCCATAAATTTCTCGGCGTTGACGGTAGCTGCCTGTGACTTGTCCAGTTCGGCTTGCAGGGCGGCGGCTCTCTTTTTCAGCTCCGCTTGCTCGGCTTCGTAGTCAGCCGACAGTTCCATGAAACGCTCATCGCTGATTTTGCCGTTTACATTGTCCTCATACAGCCGCTTGATAATGCGGCTGATTTCAGAAATGCGTTCCTGCGCCTGTTCAAGCTGCTTGATGGCTGCGGCGGTCTTTCGCTTGCCGCCGATCTCGTTCTGCTGGACAAGTAGTTTCACAAACCGGCTCTCATGCTTGGCTGCGTATTCGGTCACTTGCCGGAGATTTGCCAGGACACCAGCGGTCAACAGATCGGTGCGGATAAAGTGCGCCGTACAGTTGCGGGTGCGCTTCTTGTAGCTGCCGCAGATGTAGCAGTCCTGTTTGCGGTCTTTGTTCTGATACCGCTGCTGATACAGCACATGGCCGCAGTCGGCGCAGAACAAAATCCCGGAGAACAGCCCCACTTCATCGTAGCGGTTCGGGCGTTTGCGCTGTTTGCGTAACTCCTGCACCCGTTCCCATGTTTCCTTGTCGATGATCGGCTCATGGTGGTTCTCGAAAATGGCCTGCTTCTCGACGGGGTTCTCTATGCTGTGCTTGACCTTATAAGAAGGCTTTTCCGTTTTGAAGTTCACCAGACATCCGGTGTACTCTCGGTTTTCGAGGATATGAACGACGGTGTTGGTCGCCCATTTGCACTCATAGCCTGGGTGATAACGGCGGGTGCTGCCTGTCCGCTGATATTCCAGCGTCCCCGGCGTGGGGATTTGCTGCTCCGTCAGCATACGGGCAATCTTGGTCGGGCCGTTCCCGGCAAGGCAAAGCTGGTAAATCTGCTGCACCACCGGGGCGGCTTCCTCGTCTATAATAAAATTCTCGTCCTCGTCCATCACATAGCCGTAAACCGGCTTGCTGGTAACAGGCTTGCCGCTCATGCCTTTTGACTTTTTCACTGCCTTGATTTTCTTGCTCGTATCTCTCACCAGCCATTCATTGAACAGATTTCGCAGCGGGGTAAAATCGTTGTCCATGCCCTCGCTGGCACTGTCCACATTATCGTTGACAGCGATAAAACGCACACCCTTTTGAGGGAACAGCATTTCCGTGTAAAACCCTACCTGCAAGTAGTTTCGCCCTAACCGGCTCATGTCCTTGACGATGACCGTACCCACTTTCCCGGCTTCAATGTCCGCAAGCATGGCTTGAAATCCGGGCCGCTGGAATAATGAGGTGTGATAGCGATAGCGGCAAAAAGCTAATAAAATCAATGGTTTTGCGGACAGCGGATAGACAGGGAATGTGTTAAAAACTGAATACGCACACAAGCGGCGTTACCTTAACCCCTTTTGGGGAGAAAGTAACGCCGTTTTTTTATGCCCGCAGGAAAGGAGGTACAGCCGGAATGTATTTCATAAAAGGCAAGCAGCGGGCATTTGAACTGCTCATGCAGCAGAAGCCGGGATTTGACCGCTATCAATCCGGTTGTGCCGGAGATGATGAAGATTGCGGCACTTGCCGTTTCTACCGCCCCGGGTGGAAATATGAGTTTTGCGTTTTCAAAGAGTGTCCCTATTGCCCCGGCAAAAGGACGCGGAAAACGCCCGCCAGCATGGACAAATAGACGGGCAAAAGCCCTTGTGTCATGCGGCTTTGCAGACGCGAAAACGGCAAAGGGCATATTGCAATACCAAAACAGCCGAAAACGGCTTTCTAATTGTCCACGCAGACCAAGAGAGGAAGTGAGGAAAAATGGCAGTTTTCAGAGTGGAGCGAAATACGGGATATACCGTTATGAGCAACCACCACTTGCGAAACAAGGAATTGTCCTTAAAAGCAAAAGGCTTGCTTTCGCAAATGCTGTCCTTGCCGGAGGATTGGGATTATACCCTTGCGGGCTTATCCCATATCAACCGGGAGAAGATCGACGCAATCCGCGAAGCGGTAAAGGAACTCGAAAAAGCCGGATATATCGTGCGCAGCCGGGAACGCGACGAAAAGGGACGCTTGCGGGGCGCGGATTACGTCATATACGAGCAGCCGCAGCCGCGAGAGCCGGAAGCAGCTACCAGCGTCGGACAGCCGCCTATATTGGATTTACCTGCGTTGGAAAATCCAACATTGGAAAATCCAACGTTGGAAAAACCTACGCAGGAAAAACCTACGTTGGAAAATCCAACGCAATTAAATAAAGATATATCAAGTAAAGAAAAATCAATTACTGATTTATCAAGTACCCATTCCTTTCCATTCCATTCCCTAAATCCCTTGCCCTTTGAGCAGGGCGAAGCGGCTTCGCCGCCGGAAAGGAAAAGAACGGAAGCGAAAAGCAATAGCGCAGTAGAGATTTACAGGGAGATTATCAAGGACAATATCGAGTATGACATTCTCATTCAAGACCCCAAAATGGACAAAGACCGCCTAAATGAGATTGTTGACCTCATGCTGGAAACCGTCTGCACAGCGCGAAAGACAATCCGTATTGCCGGGGACGACTACCCCGCCGAACTGGTGAAATCCAAATTTTTGAAGCTGAACAGCAGCCATATTGAGTTTGTTTTGGATTGCATGAGGGAGAACACAACCAAAGTGCGCAACATCAAGCAGTATCTAAAAGCGGTGCTGTTCAACGCGCCGAGTACCATTGACAGCTACTATACCGCCCTTGTCAATCACGACTTATACGGCGGCGAATGAGCATAGCCGCATTTTACCGGGAAAGGAGTTGATACCTTGCAGGAGGAAGTAACCCAAAAAACGATTGCCCTATACGTCAAAGTGGGAAAAGGCGCGGCGCGGCTTACCGAACAGGCGTTGCAGAAAGCAATCCAAAAGTTTTTGGAGCAGAAAAGCAAGCCCGCGCATGGGAAACAGACCATGCGGCAGCTTATGAAGCAGAACGCGGGTGTTTCCAACATCGAGATCACCGACAGCAATATTAAAGCCTTTGAGAGTACGGCGAAGAAATACAACATAGATTTTTCGCTGAAAAAGGTTAAGGGCGAGCAGACCCGCTACCTTGTGTTTTTCAAAGGCCGGGACGCAGACGTTATGACCGCAGCGTTTCAAGAGTTTTCCGCAAAGAAGCTGAACAGGGAGAAAAAGCCCTCTATCCGCAAAGCCCTTGCCGCTGCAAAGGACAAGGCAAAGCAGCTTAACGCCGCCCGCGACAAGGTAAAGAAAATGGACAGGGGGCGCGAGATATGAAGCAGATTAACTACAAAAAGCTAATACTTCCGAATATCCCCTATGTGTTCTTTGTCTATCTCTTTGATAAAGTCGGACAGGCGGTGCGGCTTGCCCCCGGCGCGGATATTTCCGCAAAGATACTGAATATCACGCAGGGATTTTCCGCAGCCTTTGAAAGTGCCTTGCCGAGCATTTACCCGCTGGATTTGCTTGTCGGCATTGTCGGCGCGGTGATTATCCGCTTGATTGTCTATGTCAAAGGGAAAAACGCGAAGAAATACCGCAAGGGCGCGGAGTACGGCTCTGCCCGATGGAGTGCATAATTTTAAGTGTAAAGGACACCTACATGGACGCACAGGAGGTTATGCACATGACTGATTATAGCAAAATTACCGCCCTTTACTCCCGCCTTTCCGTGGGCGACGAGGACAGGGACGGCGGTGAGAGCAACAGCATACAGAACCAAAAAATCTTTTTGGAGAACTATGCCAGAGGACAGCACTTAACCAATATCCGGCACTACATTGACGATGACGAAAGCGGCAGATTTTTTGACCGTTCTGCCTATTCCCGCATGATGGACGATGTAGAAAACGGAAAAATCGGTGTCTGCATTATGAAAGACCTGACGCGCTGGGGGCGCGACTATCTCCAAGTTGGCAACGCTATGGAGATATTCAGACGGAACAATGTGCGCTTTATCGCGGTCAACAACGGGATAGACAGCGAGAAGCCCGACACATTGGAGTTTGCGCCCTTTATCAACATCATGTCGGAGTGGTACGCAAAGGACATCAGCAAGAAAGTAAAGACCGGCATTAAAACGAAGGGCATGAGCGGAAAGCCGATTGCCACCGAAGCCCCCTACGGCTATATGAAAGACCCGGACAACAAGGATTTTTGGATAATCGACGAGGAAGCCGCCGAGGTTGTGCGCCTTATTTTCCGTCTGTTTATCGGCGGGAAGAACCGCAACCAAATCGCCGTATATCTGACGCAGGAGCAAATCCCTACCCCTACTTTCTACATGAAAGACCGGGGACGGGGAACGTGTAAAAACAAGGCGCTCAATGAGGATAACCGCTACAAGTGGAACAAAGTCACCTTGACCCATATCCTCACGCGGCAGGAGTATTGCGGCGATGTAGTCAACTTCAAGACTACAAAGCATTTCCGGGACAAGCGGAACCACTATGTAGACCGGAGCCAATGGCAGATAACCGAAAATGTGCATGAGCCGATTATTGACCGCGCCGACTTTGAAACCGCACAGCGGATTTTGGAAAACGCGCCCGTCAGACGCCCCAACGGGGACGGGGAAATCCACCCTTTGTCGGGCTTGCTTTTCTGTAAGGATTGCGGCGCAAAAATGCACATCCGCATAGATTACAGGAACGGCGGCAAGCGGCATGTTGCCTATTGCAGCGAGTATCACAAGGGGAAAGCCAAAAACCCCAAGTGCCATTCCCCACACATCATCGACGCGGACTTGCTCATGCAGACCGTCGCGGAAGTGCTGAAGAAAATCGAGGACTACTCTATCAGCAACCGGGCGGAGTTTGAAGCCTTAGTGAAAAAGAACCTTGCCATGCAGCAGACCGACCAGACCAAGAAGCAGCAGAAACGTATCCCGCAAATCACGACACGCCTTGAACAGATTGACAAGGTGCTGAATAAGCTCTATGAGGACAACGCCCTCGGCACTATCCCGCAAGACCGCTATGAGCAAATGTCGCAAAAATATTCGGAAGAATACTACACACTGAAAACGGAGCTTGCCACACTCCAAGAGCAGCTATCCGCTTATGAGAACGCGGGAGGGCGGGCGCAGAAGTTTTTGAAGCTGACGGAACGCTATGCCGCCTTTACTGACCTGACCCCCGCCATTCTCAACGAGTTTATCAGCCGGATTGAAGTGCATGAGCGCGACAAGAAAAGGGCAAAACAGGCTGTTCAGCACATCGGGATATATTTTAACTATATCGGCAGATTTGAGAACGAAGTGACGCAGCTTGCAGAGCCTACGGAGCAGGAAGTCCGGCAAATGCGGGAGGAAATCGAAGAAGCCCAAAAGGAAAAGAGCCGCGCCTACCACCGGCAGTATTCAAGGGAGTACCGGGCGCGAAACCTTGAAAAGCAACGGGAATATGACCGCATGAAAGCGCGGGAATACCGGGCAAGGAGAAAGGCGCAGGCCGCCGCCGCAGCACCCGCACAGTAAAACAGAATACCGACAACTAAGAGGGATTTTCCGGGCTACGGGAAATCCCTTTTTCGCGCCCGGAGAAAGGAGCCGCCTATGGCAGAACAGACCCCCGACAGTATCATCACGACACAGAAGAACGGACAGACCATCGTTGCGGAATTGTTTTTCAATCACAGCGGCACAGAAACATTCCGCGACAAGCTGCTCAAAGTGATACTTGCCGACAGCTTGCAGGACGGTCAAGAGCCGGAAAAATCGGAAATTTTGCGATAACAGCCGCCCCGACGATACATTCCCCGTCCGGGCGGTTTTTATCGTCAAAAACGCCGTTTTCTCCAAGTCAAGAGCCGGAGAAAACACCCGAAAAATGCCCCTATTGCGTAACAGGGGCGCAGAAAGGAGAGTTTATGCGAACAGGGCTTCCCAAGCAAAAAAAGACCACAGACATCTGGTTTGATGAGAAAGACCCGTTGATCCATATCCGTACCCACAATACCGACTTGAAGAAGCGGCTTGCCGCCTATGCCGAGCAGCACCCCGATGTGTGCCGCCAGACCGACGCAGACCCGGAAACGGGCTGCATGGAGTTTGACATTGAGAAAGGCCGCTTCTCTTTCCGTCTGACCGCCCCATACAGCGAGGAACGGCGGGAAGCGGCGCGGCGGTACGCCAGAGAGAGCAACGCCGCCGACAGGCTGAAATAGAGTGGAAATGTTCATAGTTTTGTGCTATACTTTTTCTAAAAGCAGAGTAATACTGCGGAATTGATTGGAGGACAACACAATGGTTACATTTATGAGATTAAGATAAAACCGCGAGTTATGTTGCGGTTATCCGTATTGCATAACTCGCTTATTGAAGCAGAGATGTAATTACGGAGGAAAAACAAATGAATAATAATTTATCACGCTTTGCAGACAGCAAGGTTTATTTTCAATGCCCAATTTGCACAAAATCAATGGATATACAAGGCAATAGCCTAATTTGTAGACATGGACATTGCTTTGATATTTCAAGATATGGGTATGTAAATTTGTTGTTAAAATCATCGCCCAAAACCAACTACAGCAAGCGGTCTTTTGACAACCGGCACCAAATTTTGGAGTATGGCATGTATGATGTTGTGTTGGAGAAAATCATACAGTTTATTTCTGATACGCCATCTATAAGAAACATTTTAGATGTTGGTTGCGGCGAGGGTTTCTATGCAAGGCAGATACAGCAAAGAACAGAACGAAACATCTTTGCCTTTGACTTGTCAAGGGAGGCAATACAGATTGCATCAAAAAAAGACAAGCGCAAAGCAGTGAAGTGGTTTGTTACTGACTTATCAAAAATCCCTTTGAAAGACGGAAGTATGGATTGTATTTTAGACATATTTTCGCCTGCACACTACAAAGAATTTCAGCGATTGCTATCTCCTAACGGATATGTTGTGAAAGTAATTCCTACGAAAAATCATTTGAGGGAAATCAGGACTAAAGTGCAAGCACACTTGAAAAATCCAGATTATTCAAATGAGTCTGTCGTTGAATATTTTGAGAAATATCTTAAAACCATTTCAAGAGAAACGGTTTCAGCCACCGTACAGTTGTCATCAGAACAAAGAATGTCGTTTATTGAAATGACGCCGCTTCTCTTTTGCGTTGAAAAAGATTGCGTTGATTGGCGTACTCTCACACATTTGACAATCGAAGCTGATGTTTTAATAGGAATGTATTAAAGGGCGTATTGATATTTAATATTCCCATTTATTGAGCAGAACGGAGTAAACCAAACACCCTAATCAAAAGGACAGCCGAGGAAATCGACTGTCCTTTTTCTATGCCGACAGGTAGAAAGGAGTGACCACCCATGACGAAACCGAGAGAAAAAAACCGCGAGGAATTGCAAGCCGAGATTGAGGACGGGAAGAAGAAAATCCGGCAGCTTGAAAACCGGGAAAAGGTGTTGCGGCAAAAGTTATCCCAAGAGGAACGCAGGACGCGCAGCCATCGGCTGATCGTCCGGGGTGCGGTCTTTGAGAGCATTGTGCCGGAAGCCAAGACCATGACCGACGAGGAAGCCGCCGCCTTTCTCCGGCTTGCCTTGACGAGCGAGGAAGCGCGGGCTTATCTGAAAAAACGCACCAAGGGCGGGAAAAGCGAATAATCCCTTTGGCACAAAGGGCGCACTTATACACCCTTACGGGTGCGTGCGCTCTGCCGAGGGCTTGTCGGCACAGAGAGAAAGCCGCTTGCTTCCCTCTCTGACCGACATTGGCGGCTTTGCCGCAACAAGGGGCTGCACCCCTTGCGCCGCTTACGCGGCTATCCCTGCACACCCACAAAAACAGTACACCCGCCGTTGGCGTCTGTACCATTTTTGCGGGTTTTATTATCCTATCCGGGAGGTGATACCCATAGCCATCTACCATTGTAATATCAGCATTGTCAGCCGGGGCAAGGGCAAATCAGCCGTTGCCGCAGCCGCCTACCGAAGCGGCGAAAAGTTGACAAATGAGTGGGACGGAATGACCCACGACTACACCCGCAAAGGCGGTGTTGTCCATACGGAAATCCTACTGCCGCCCAATGCCCCGCCCTCTTTCTCTGACCGTTCAACCTTGTGGAACAGCGTGGAGCTTTACGAGAAAGCCGGGAACGCCCAGCTTGCCAGAGAGATTGACGCGGCGCTTCCCATAGAGTTATCCAGAGAGGAACAGATCCGGCTTGTCCGGGAATACTGTTCCTCTCAATTTGTTTCCAGAGGAATGTGCGTTGATTACGCCATTCACGACACCGGCAAGGGCAATCCCCATTGTCACATCATGCTTACCATGCGCCCCCTTGACGAGCGCGGCGCATGGGCGGCGAAGTCCAAAAAGGAATATGACCTTGATGAAAACGGCGAGCGTATTCGCTTGCCAAGCGGCAAATACAAGGCCCGCAAAGTTGACCTGACCGGCTGGAACGACAAGGGCAACGCGCTTTTATGGCGCAAGGCATGGGCGGATATTTCAAACGCCTACCTTGAACGCGCCGGAAGCCCGGAGCGCATCGACCACCGCAGCAACGCCGAGCGCGGCATTGACGAGCTGCCCACCGTCCACATGGGCGTGGCGGCCTGTCAAATGGAGAAGAAAGGCATAGCCACCGAGAAAGGCGAGCTGAACCGGAATATCCAAAAAGCAAACCGCCTTATCCGGGAAATCCGGGCGCAGATTGGAAAGCTCAAAGAATGGATTGGCGAACTGTTCAAGGCGCGGGAAACCGCCCCGGAGCAGCCCCCGCAATCCCCCGGCCTTGCAAATCTGCTGATGAAGTATTTAAGCGTTCAGAGAGAAAAGAGCCGGAAGTATTCGCAGAGTTGGCAAAGGCAGCACACCGCCGACGAACTGAAAACCGTTGCAAAGGCGGTCAACTATCTTTCCGAGCATGGCATTTCCACCCTTGACGAGCTGGACGCTGCCCTTTCCTCTGTCAGCGACCAAGCCGACGCTATCCGGGAGGGCATGAAAACCGCCGAGAAGCGCATGAAAGAATTGCAAAAGCTGATTGAATACGGGAAGAACTACACCGAGTACAAGCCCATTCACGACGAGCTGAAAAAGCTGAAAAATGGCTGGACGAGCAAGCGCGACAAGTACGAGGAAGCCCACCGCGCCGAGCTTACGCTATGGAACGCAGCGAGCCGCTATCTCCATGCAAATCTGCCGAAAGGGACAAAGACCTTGCCTATCTCTGAATGGGAAAAAGAGTACGCCACTCTCAGCGGGCAGAGAACAGCGGAATATACCAAGCTGAAAGAAACCCGCGCCGAGGTTGCCGAGCTGCACAATATCCGCAAGTGTGTTGACATTGCGCTGAAAGCCGACCAGCCGGAGCAGACCCGCGCCAAGCGGCACGACTTAGAACGATGAAAGGAGTTGAGCTTTTTGTATTACACCCAAGAACAGATAGACCGGGCGAACCAAGCCGACCTTGTTTCTTTCCTGCAATCACAGGGCGAGCAGCTTACCCGCGCCGGGAATGAATACCGCTGGAAACGGCACGACAGCTTGACCGTCCGGGGAAACAAGTGGTACAGGCACAGCCAGAGCAAGGGCGGCGGCCCCGTTGATTTTGTTATGGAGTTTTTCGGCAAGAGCTTCACCGAAGCCGTAGAACTTCTCACAGGAGAAAAGGGAGCCGCACCGCCGCCGGACAGACCTTGCCCCGCGTCCCTATCCGACTTCCGGCTACCACCCCCAAACAGCGACAACCGAACAGCGAGGAACTACCTCACAACAGCCCGCCGCATTGATGAAGATGTGACGGGCTTTTTCTTTGCCCGCGGCGATATTTACGAGGACGCAGCCCACCACAACGCCGTATTTGTGGGGCGGGACGAGGACGGAATACCGCGCTACGCCCACAGCAAAGGAACGGCGGGAAACTTCCGGCTTGATGTGAAAGGCAGCGACAAAGCCTTTAACTTCTGTTACCGGGGCGAGGGCGAAAGATTGTTTGTCTTTGAAGCACCCATTGACCTGATCTCTTTCCTCTGCCTGTTCAAAAAGGAATGGCAGAAGCAAAGCTACCTGTCATTGGGCGGCGTGGGAGAAAAAGCCCTGCTCCGCTTTCTCTCTGACCGTCCGAACATCAAGACCGTTTACCTCTGCCTTGACAGCGATGAAGCCGGGAACGACGCTTGCAGCCGCCTTGTAAAGCTCATGCCGGAGGGCTATACCGTCCACCGGCTTATCCCTCTTTTCAAGGATTGGAACGAGGTATTGCAGCACCGGGCAGAAATCACAGACGGGAAGTATATCCGGGAAGCTGTTTACGGCTTGAAAGAGCCGCCGCAGGAAGAAACCGTCGAGATTATCCGCATGAGCGAGGTTGACACGCAGACCGTTGAATGGCTATGGGAGCCGTATATCCCGTTTGGGAAAGTAACCATTGTGCAAGGCAACCCCGGCGAGGGCAAGACCACCTTTGCCCTACGCCTTGCCGCCGCTTGTACCAACCGCAAGCCGTTCCCCCACATGGCAGCGCATGAGCCATTCAATGTGATTTACCAGACCGCCGAGGACGGTTTGGGCGACACCATCAAGCCCCGCCTTATGGAAGCCGAAGCAGACCTTGACCGTGTTCTTGTCATTGATGAGAGCAAGCAGGGGCTTTCCCTTTCCGACGAGCGCATAGAGAGAGCTATCCGGCAGACCGGGGCGCGGCTGATTATCCTTGACCCCATACAGGCGTACATGGGCGAAAAGACCGACATGAACAGGGCAAACGAGGTGCGCCCCATGTTCCGCCGCCTTGCCGATGTTGCCGAGCGTACCGGGTGCGCCGTTATCCTTATCGGACACTTGAATAAAGCCGCCGGAGGACAGAGCGCATACCGGGGCTTAGGTTCTATTGACTTCCGCGCCGCAGCAAGGAGCGTCCTGCTGATTGGGCGCGTGAAGCGGGAGCCAAATGTGCGCGTTATCGTCCATGACAAATCTTCCCTTGCGCCGGAGGGCAAGCCCGTTGCCTTTTGCCTTGACCCGGAAACGGGCTTTTCGTGGATAGGCGAGTATGACATTACCGCCGACGAGCTGCTATCCGGCGCGGGCGGCAACACGGCCACCAAGACCGAACAGGCGGAACGGCTGATACTTGACCTGCTTGCAGACGGGAAAGAGCTTGCCAGCGAGGAAATTGTAAAGGCCGCAGCCGAAGCCGGAATATCTGAAAGGACGGTGCAGAACGCCAAGCGCAACATGGGCGGTGTTTTGGATGCAAGGCGCGTCGGCGGTCAATGGTACAACTTCATCAAGAAGAAGCAGCCGCCCGAACCCGCAAGCTGAAAACGCAAAGTGCAGACCCTTTGCGCTTTGCACTTTCGCGCTTTCACTTTGATTGTGCGTCAATAACTCAAAATAGCACTTGACAAAACGCTTCATGGGGAAACGCCGAAGATATTAAGCCCTACATAGACCCGGAGTTTCAAAACAACATCATTTTGACACAGACGGAACGCCTTACCATGAACAGCCGCCCGAAGCAGCCGAAGTACGCAAGAAATAAGAACGTCGTCGTGATCGGCGGCAGCGGCAGCGGAAAAACAAGGTTTTTCGTCAAGCCGAATTTAATGCAGCTTCATTCCTCTTACGTCTTGACAGACCCGAAAGGTACGGTTTTGATTGAGTGCGGGAAGCTGCTGCAACGGGCGGGCTACCGCATTAAGGTACTGAATACGATTAACTTCAAAAAATCTATGCACTACAACCCCTTTGTGTATATCCGCAGCGAGAAAGATATTTTGAAGCTGGTAAACACGTTGATAGCGAATACCAAAGGCGAGGGAGAAAAAAGTGCGGAGGATTTTTGGGTAAAAGCGGAAAGGTTATTGTATTGCGCATTGGTTGGCTACATCTGGTATGAAGCCCCCGCCGAGGAAATGAACTTTATTACCCTGTTGGAACTTATCAACGCCAGCGAAGCCCGCGAGGACGACGAGGAATATCAAAGCCCCGTCGATCTGCTGTTTGCCGACTTGGAAGAACGCGACCCCGACCATTTCGCGGTGAAGCAGTACCGAAAATATAAATTGGCGGCGGGCAAAACAGCAAAATCAATCCTCATTTCTTGCGGTGCGAGGCTTGCGCCTTTTGATATTAAGGAATTGCGCGATCTCATGTCCTACGACGAATTAGAACTTGACACGTTAGGCGACAGAAAGAGCGCACTTTTCCTCATAATGAGCGATACGGACAGCACGTTTAATTTTGTTATCGCTATGCTGCAATCGCAGCTTTTCAATTTGCTTTGCGACAAAGCGGACGACGAATATAACGGCAAATTGCCTGTTCACGTCCGCTTTTTGCTTGACGAGTTTGCGAACATCGGACAGATACCCCGATTTGATAAACTGATTGCCACAATCCGCAGCCGGGAAATGTCCGCTTCTATCATTCTGCAATCGCAGAGCCAGCTAAAAGCCATTTACAAGGACGCGGCAGAAATCATACTTGATAATGCCGACAGCACCTTGTTTTTGGGAGGACGTGGGAAAAATGCAAAGGATATTTCGGATAACTTGGGACGGGAAACAATTGACAGTTTCAACACTTCCGAAAATCGCGGCACGCAGGTTTCTCATGGACTTACTTATCAAAAATTAGGAAAGGAGTTGATGACACAGGACGAAATAGCAGTTATGGACGGTGGGAAATGTATTTTGCAGCTACGCGGTGTACGTCCCTTTTTAAGCGACAAATACGATATAACGAAACACCCGAACTACAAATACCTTTCCGACTTCGACAAGAAAAACGCTTTTGATGTGGAACGGTATATGTCTACCCGCCCGGCAATAGTAAAGCCCGATGAAGCCTTTGACATATACGAAATAGATTTGTCCGACGAGGACGCAGCCGCCGAGGAATAACGGCGGCATTTTCATTTTCAACAACATTTTTTGAGCCGCAAAGCGGCAGAAAGCGAGGTTTATATGGATTTCTTTAACAGCGCAGTTGGTGTATTGCAGACTTTGGTTATCGCGCTTGGCGCAGGTCTTGGCATTTGGGGGGCTATCAACCTCATGGAGGGTTACGGCAACGACAATCCGGGCGCAAAGAGCCAGGGCATGAAGCAGCTTATGGCGGGCGGTGGCGTCGCGTTGATCGGCGGCACCCTTGTTCCGCTTCTTTCCAAACTTTTTGGATAATGCCTAAAACAAATACCACCCGCCGCGCCCTCTCGGAAACGGGAGGGCGCGGGAAAGGAGGGATTAACTTTTGATATGGCAGATGATTGAAGATTGGTTTCGCGGCATTTTGACAGACGGGATTTTATCGAACCTCTCCGGCTTGTTTGACAGCGTAAATACAGAGGTTGGAGAAATTGCAACGCAAGTCGGCACGACCCCCGCCGGGTGGAACGCGGGCATATTCAACATGATACGCAGCCTTTCGGAAAACGTCATTGTACCGATTGCGGGCGTTATCATTACCTTTGTCATGTGTTATGAACTAATCCAGCTTGTAATTGAAAAAAACAATCTGCACGATCTCGACACTTGGATTTTTTTCAAATGGATTTTCAAAACCTTTGTTGCGGTGCTGCTGGTAACAAATACTTGGAATATCGTCATGGGAGTTTTTGACGTTACGCAGAGCGTCGTCAATCAGAGCGCGGGGGTTATCATATCCGATACAAGCATAGACGTTACCACTGTCATTACCGACATTGAAGCAAAACTCGACGCTATGAGCGTGGGCGGTCTTTTGGGGTTATGGTTTCAATCCCTCTTTGTAGGGCTTACCATGAAAGCCCTGTCAATCTGCATTATGCTTGTGGTGTATGGGCGCATGATTGAAATATATCTTGTAACGAGCGTTGCCCCTATCCCGATGGCAACAATGGTAAATCACGAATGGGGCAGCATGGGACAGAATTACTTAAAATCTTTGCTTGCGCTTGGTTTTCAAGCGTTTTTGATTTTGGTGTGTGTCGGCATTTATGCGGTGTTGATACAGACAATCGCAGCGACCGACGACATATCCGGCGCGATCTGGGCTTGCATGGGCTATACCGTCCTCTTGTGCTTTACCCTTTTCAAAACAGGGAGCCTTGCAAAGAGCGTCTTTTCGGCACATTAAGGGGGTGAGTTATGATTTGAAAATCGGCTTAATCGACGTTGACAGCCATAATTTCCCCAACCTCTGCTTGATGAAGCTATCCGCGTATCATAAAGCAAAGGGGCATACGGTGGAATGGTGGAACACAAAGGAGCGGTACGACCTTGTATATAAAAGCCGCGTCTTTACGGACACCTATTCCAAAGACACGATAACCGTTACCAACGCGGAACAGGTCATTTTCGGCGGTACGGGCTACGACACGAAAAACCGCTTGCCGCCGGAAGTGGAACACAGTTACCCGGATTATTCAATCTACCCGCAGTTTTTCGGGATTGCTTACGGCTTTTTAAGCCGGGGTTGTCCGAGAAATTGCGGGTTTTGCATTGTCAGCGGTAAAGAGGGACGCAAAAGCGTTAAGGTTGCGGATTTGTCCGAGTTTTGGAAATGGCAGCCGGAAATAAAAATCATGGACGCTAATCTGCTTGCCTGTCCCGACCATGAAAATCTCATTGAGCAGCTTATACGAAGCCGCGCATGGGTGGATTTTTCGCAAGGGCTGGATATTCGCCTTGTGAACAGGGATAATGTCAGCCTGTTAAATCGGGTACGGATAAAAGCGGTACATTTTGCATGGGATAATCCCGACGAGGACTTGACCGGGTATTTCCAACGTTTTTTGGATTTGACAGCTATTAAGAGCAGCCGCCAGCGGCGCGTGTATGTTCTTACCAACTACGGCAGCACTCACGAACAGGATTTATACCGCGTGAACACCTTGCGGGCTATGGGCTTTGACCCGTATGTGATGATTTACGAGCGTCCAACCGCCCCGCCTGTTACCCGCCATTTGCAACGGTGGGTAAACAACAAGCGGCTTTTCTATGCTGTTCCCCGCTTTGAAGATTACATTCCGGGCAGAAAGGAGGTTTGAAATGGCGTATGTAACCGTCCCAAAGGACTTAACAAAAATCAAAAGCAAGGTAATGTTCAACCTTACCAAACGACAGCTAATTTGTTTCAGCGCGGCGGTAGCAATCGGACTGCCGCTGTTCTTTTTGGTAAAAGGCAGCGTTGGAACGAGCGCAGCGGCATTGTGCATGGTGCTTGCCATGCTGCCTATGTTTTTGCTTGCCATGTACGAGAAAAACGGGCAACCGCTGGAAGTGATTATTCGGCAATTTGTGGAAGTGAAGTTTCTTCGCCCCAAAGAGCGACCTTATCAGACCAACAATTTTTATGCCGCCCTTGCGCGGCAAGAGCAATTAGATAAGGAGGTACGGGCGATTGTCAAAGGAAAAGAAAAACACCCAAAACGAAAAGCGTAAACTTTCCCGACAGGAAAGAAAACAGATAGATACCCTTATCCGACAGGCAAAGGGCGACGGGAAGCCCCATACGGCGCAGGACAGCATACCGTTTGAGCGAATGTATAAGGACGGGATTTGCCGCCTTGCAAACGGGCGGTATTCCAAGTGCATTGAGTTTGAGGATATAAATTATCAGCTTGCGCAGCCGGACGACAAAACCGCCATTTTTGAAGCCCTTTGCGATATGTATAACTCGTTCGACGCTTCTATCAGCGTGCAGCTTTCCCTAATCAGCCGCCATGCGAACAAGGACGATTTTAAGAACAGTATCACGATTGCACCGCAGAATGACGACTTCGACAGTATCAGAGCAGAATACACCGAAATGCTTAGGACGCAGCTTGAACGCGGAAACAACGGGCTTATCAAAACCAAGTTTCTCACCTTTACCGTTGAAGCAAAGGACATTAGATCGGCGCGGGCGCGTCTTGCCCGCATTGAAACGGACACCCTCAACCATTTTAAGGTGATCGGCGCGGCGGCGCGGGTATTGGACGGGAAACAGCGTCTTGAAGTGCTGCATGGGATTTTTCACCCGGACGGGGAACGCTTTAACTTTGCGTGGGAATGGCTACCCGCAAGTGGGCTTTCCGTCAAGGACTTTATCGCCCCGTCCTCTTTCCGATTTGGCGACGGGCGAATGTTTCAAATGGGCGGCAAGTTTGGTGCGGTTTCCTTTTTGCAGATCGTCGCGCCGGAACTCTCCGACCGTATGCTTGCCGACTTCATGGACGCGGAAAACGGGATTATCGTTAATCTGCACATTCAGAGTATCGACCACAACGAAGCAATCAAGACGATTAAGCGCAAGATCACCGACCTTGACCGCATGAAGATTGAGGAACAAAAGAAAGCAATCCGCAGCGGCTACGACATGGATATTATTCCGTCTGACCTTGCCACCTACGGCGGGGAAGCAAAAAACCTACTCCGCGATTTGCAGAGCCGCAACGAAAGAATGTTTCTGCTCACGCTGCTTGTCTTAAACCTTGCAGATACCAAGCAGAAATTGGATAACGAAGTATTTGGGGCGGCGGCAATCGCACAGAAATACAACTGCATTTTGACCCGCCTTGACTACCGGCAGGAACAGGGGCTTATGTCCTCTATCCCGTTGGGGGAAAACCTTATCCATATCCAGCGCGGCTTGACGACCAGCAGCACCGCCGTTTTCGTTCCCTTTACGGTGCAAGAGCTGTTCCAAAGCGGCGAAGCATTGTATTACGGCTTAAACGCCCTTTCCAACAACATGATTTTGTGCGACCGAAAGAAGCTGAAAAACCCCAACGGCTTGATACTCGGCACACCGGGCAGCGGCAAAAGTTTTTCTGCAAAACGCGAAATCACAAACGCTTTTCTTATCACGTCCGACGACATTATCATTTGCGACCCCGAAGCCGAATATTATCCCCTTGTCGGACGTTTGAAAGGACAGGTTATCAAGGTTTCGCAGAACAGCACGCAGTACATTAACCCTATGGATATTAACCTCAATTACAGCGAGGGCGACACGCCCATAGCCTTAAAGAGCGATTTTATCCTTTCCTTTTGTGAGTTGATTATGGGAGGTAAAAACGGGCTGGAAGCTGTTGAAAAGACCTTGATTGACCGCGCTGTTATCAGCGTGTACCGCAACTACCTTGCCGACCCGAAGCCTAAAAATATGCCGATTTTGGGCGACCTCTACGACGAAATCAAGAAGCAGCCGGAAAAGGAAGCGCAGCGTATCGCGGCGGCATTGGAACTCTATGTAAACGGCAGCTTGAACATTTTTAACCACAGGACAAACGTTGACATTCATAACCGCCTTGTCTGCTTTGATATTAAGGAACTCGGTACGCAGCTTAAAAAAGTCGGTATGCTTATCGTCCAAGACCAAGTATGGAACAGAGTAACGGTAAACCGCAGCGAGGGCAAGGCGACGCGGTATTACATCGACGAGTTTCATTTGCTGCTCAAAGAGGAACAGACCGCAGCGTACAGCGTTGAGATTTGGAAGCGTTTTAGAAAGTGGGGCGGTATTCCGACAGGTATCACCCAAAACGTGAAAGATTTGTTGTCGTCCCGCGAGGTGGAGAACATCTTTGAAAACTCGGACTTTGTGTATATGCTCAACCAAGCCCAGGGCGACAGGGAAATCCTTGCAAAGCAGCTTAACATTTCGCAGCAGCAAATGACCTATGTAACCCATTCCGAAGCGGGCGAGGGGCTTATTTTCTACGGCAACGTGATTTTGCCCTTTATTGACCGTTTCCCGCAAAATACAGAACTCTATCGCGTCATGACGACCAAACCCGGCGAGGTGTCGGCATGAGGATAGAAACGGACAAAATCTATTGCGGCGACAGCTTGCAGGTACTTCAAACCTTGCCGGATAACTGTATGGATTGTTGCGTAACGTCCCCGCCCTACTATGCTTTGCGCGATTACGGCACAGACGGGCAGATCGGGCGGGAAGCAACGCCGGAGGAATATGTTTCCCGCATTACGGCGGTTTTCCATGAGGTAAAGCGGGTGCTTACGCCGGAGGGTACTTGTTGGCTGAATATCGCGGACACTTATTGCGGCACAGGCAGCAAAGCCGACCACCAAGACCCGAAATACCCCAAAGGCAGGAACGGGCAGCAAGTGGCGGTAAACCACCGCGCCCCCGGCTGCAAGCCGAAAGACCTAATCGGTATTCCGTGGCTTGTAGCCCTTGCCTTGCGGGGCGACGGTTGGTATTTGCGCAGTTCTATCATTTGGCATAAGGGGAACCCCATGCCGGAAAGCACGCGGGACAGGCCGACCCGCTGCTATGAATATGTGTTTCTGCTTACCAAGTCAAAGAAGTATTTTTACGATTGGCAAGCGGTAGCCGAGCCGATAGCCCTCACAACGGCGGGTCGGCTGAAAAGCGGAGTTAGCAAAGGAAACAAGTATAACGTTACTGTTCCGGGGCAAAACCAACCGCAGAAAATCAACCGCCCCCGCGAAAAGGGCGCATACGCCGATGAGTTGATATGCCCCGTCCGCAGCCGCCGCAACGTTTGGCAGATCAACACAGCTTCCTATCGCGGCGGGCATTTCGCAGCTTTCCCGCCGAAACTTGCGGAAACGTGCATTTTGGCGGGCTGTCCCGTCGGCGGGATTGTCCTTGACCCGTTTTTAGGCAGCGGAACCACCGCAGCGGCGGCAAAAAGCCTTGACCGCCGCTATATTGGTATTGAGATCAACCCCGAATACTGTAACCTTGCGAAACAGCGGATTGGAGGTGAAAGCCCATGAGCAAGGAATGGAAAGCCCCGGACAAGGTAACGCAGAAAATGACCCGCGACGGTGCGGTTGCGGAAAACCTCACGACGGGCGAAACGTCCAGTATCAGCGAAAGGCCGCAGGAGGAAAACTATTCAGCCCCCGCAGGCGCGGCAGCGGAAAAGGTTGTGCAGCATATCGGCGCAGAGATTGAGCGACACGCAGCAAAAGGCGCGGAGAAAAAAGCCCTTGACGCGGCGCAGCCTAAAACCCATTCTTCCCGCTTGCAGTTTTCCGAAGCGGAACGGGCAACGCCGGACCTGCAAAAGGCAATCAAAAAATCCGATACGGCGGCTGACCGTTTAGACAAAGCGCGGGCAGCTATCCCCAAACAGACCAAAATCAAGAAAGAGCGCGTTTTTGACGAAGCCAAAGGCAAAGCAAAGACGCGCCTTGCTTTTGAAAAAACGGATAAGCCCCCAAACGGCAAGTTGCGTCATAACCCGTTATCCCGTCCGGCGCAGGAATTGGACGCCGCCGTACATGGAAAAATCTATGAGGTGGAGAAAGAAAACGTCGGTGTGGAAAGCGGACACAGGATAGAACTTGTGGGCGAGAAAGCGGGCGGCATGACGACGCGGGCAGTAAAACGCGGCATACGCAGCCATAAGCTGAAACCTTACCGGGCGGCGGCAGCAGCCGAGAAAAAGGCAGCAAAGGCAAACGCCGATTTTCTCTATCAAAAGGCGCTGCATGATAACCCCGCCCTTGCGCACTCTAACCCGATTTCCCGTTTTTGGCAAAAGCAGCGCATTAAAAAGCAGTATGCAAAGGCGTTGAAAACGGGCGGCAAGGTGAAAAAGACCGCCGAAGCCACCGCAAAGGCAGCAAAGAAAACGGCGCAGGAAACCAAACGGGCGACGTTCTTTGTCGTCCGGCATTGGAAAGGCTGTTTGATCGTGGGCGGGATTGCCTTTATCGTGCTTCTGTTTTTCGGCGGTTTGTCCTCTTGTTCCCTGTTCGGCGGCAACAGCGGAAGCGGCTTGATTGCGTCGTCCTATCTCTCCGAGGACGCGGATATTACAGGCGCAGAAAGCGCGTATGTCGCTATGGAAGCCGAGTTACAGGATATGCTGGATAACATCGAAAGCGAATACCCCGGCTATGACGAATACCGGGTAACGGCTGACGAGATCGAGCATGACCCGTATGTGCTAATCTCTATCCTCTCCGCTTGGCATGAGGGCGTGTTTACTCTCGATGAAGCGCAAAGCACCCTTGAAATGCTCTTTGATAAACAGTATATCTTGACGGTTACGGAGGAAGTCGAGGTACGCTACCGCACCGAAACGCGGACGGACAGCGAGGGCAACGAATACGACGTTGAAGTAGCCTATAACTATTACATTCTCAATGTGGATTTGGAAAACTTCAACCTCTCCCATGTTCCCGTTTACATTATGGGCGAGGAACAGCTATCCATGTACGCTATGTATATGTCGTCGCTTGGGAACAGACCCGACCTTTTCCCGCAATCCGGCTATATTTCAAAATACTATGAAAACCCGCCAGCGGATTATGAAATCCCGCCCGCCTATCTGGAAGATGAACAGTTTGCGCGGCTCATTGAGGAAGCGGAAAAGTATGTCGGTTTTCCTTATGTGTGGGGCGGCAGCAGCCCGGAAACCTCTTTTGATTGCAGCGGTTTTGTTAGCTATGTGCTGACGAACAGCGGCCTATACAATACGGGCAGACTTGGGGCACAGGGGCTTTACAACATTTCAACCCGCGTTTCCAACCCGCAGCCGGGGGATTTGGTTTTCTTTACGGGTACATACGACACACCGGGCGTATCTCATGTGGGTATCTACGTTGGCGAGGACGGGGACGGAAGCCCCGTCATGCTGCATTGTGGCGACCCGATACAATACGCAAAACTTGATACAAGCTATTGGCAATCCCATTTTTACGCCTATGGGCGGCTACATTACAACTGACTTTGAAAGGAGTTTATTTCTATGGCAAACACGAAACTTGACCGTATCGAACGGGATATTGAGAAAACGAGGGCGAAAATCCTTGAATACCAAAAAAGACTGAAAGACCTTGAAGCGCAGAAAATCGAGGAAGAAAATGCGCAGATCGTTCAAATGGTGAAAGCGGTACACCTTGACGGGGCGCAGCTTGCCGCGTTCCTCTCCGCTTACGCCAGCGGCGAAATTGCTTTGCCGCAGCCGGACGCAGACTATACCGACGAACAGGAGGAAACCGAAGATGAAGCATAAAAAACTGTTCCGCAGCGTTACCGCTTTGCTTGCCGCCCTTGTACTCATGGGCGGCTTTTCTGTTACCGCTTTTGCGGGCGGCGGTGACGTGAGCGACGAGCCGCCTACCCCCGTAACCGAAACCGAGCCGGAAGAAACGACGGGCGGCTATGAGCCGCAGCCTTTAACGCCGGAGGGCAACATGAGCCTTGTGGACGACATAACGGGCGAAGCGTCCGGCGATAAGCAGTTTATTACCGTCGTTACGAAAAACGGAAACTATTTTTACATCATCATTGACCGCGCCGAGGACGGAGAAAACACCGTCCATTTCCTCAATCAAGTTGATGAAAAAGACCTTTTGCAGCTTATGGAGGACGAACAGACCGAAGCCCCCGCTTGTAGCTGTACTGAAAAATGCGTTGCCGGAAGCGTCAACACCGATTGCCCCGTTTGCAGCGTCAATATGAGCGAGTGCGCGGGCAAGGAAGCCGAGCCGGAGCCGGAAGAAACCGAGCAGCCGGAGCCGGAGGAAGATAAAGGCGGCGGCATGGGCGGTGCTATTCTGCTTGTCGTGCTGCTTCTTGCCGCAGTAAGCGGCGGCGCGTTCTATTACTTTAAGATTATGAAGCCCAAAAAGGACGCGGCAAAAGGCAGCAGCAACCTTGACGATCTCGATTTTGACGAGGACGACGAGGAAGAATTAGAAACCGAGCAGGAGGACGAGGAAGTATGAAACTTGTAATTGCAGAGAAACCGAGCGTCGGGGCGGCGATTGCCGCCGTTATTGGCGCGAATGAAAAGCGCAGCGGATATTTTGAGGGCAGCGGCTACCTTGTGTCGTGGTGTATCGGGCATTTGATTAGCCTTGCAGACGCGGCAACCTACAACGAGCAGTACCGAAAATGGAAGTATGACGATCTCCCCATTGTCCCGCAGGATTGGCAGTTTACCGTTGCCAGCGGCAAGGAGCAGCAGTTTTCCGTACTCAAAGACCTTATGCAGCGCAGCGACGTTTCCGAGATTGTCAATGCGTGCGACAGCGGGCGCGAGGGAGAACTCATTTTTCGATTTGTCTACGAACAGGTAAATTGCCAAAAGCCCTTTTCCCGCCTTTGGATTAGCAGCATGGAAGAAAGCGCAATCCGCGAGGGCTTTTCAAACCTCAAAGACGGGCGCAGCTATGACAACCTCTATCAATCCGCGCTTTGCAGAGCAAAGGCAGATTGGCTTGTCGGGATTAACGCGACCCGCCTTTTCTCTATCCTCTATCACAAAACGCTGAATGTCGGCAGAGTGCAGACGCCCACCCTTACCATGCTGGTAAACCGCGACTATGCGATCAGCAGCTTTAAGAAAGAAAAATATCATGTTGTCCGTCTGGACGCGGGCGGTGTTTCGGCTTTGTCCGAAAGGCTGAACGAAGAAGCGGCGGCGCAGCAGATGAAAGCGGCTTGCGAGAAATCGCAAGCCGTTTGTACTTCCCTCAAAAAAGAGAAAAAGACCGTTGCACCGCCGAAGCTGTTTGACCTTACCGCGTTGCAGCGCGAAGCCAACCGCCTGTACGGGTTTACGGCGAAACAGACCCTTGATTATGCGCAAGCCCTCTACGAAAAGCGGCTTTTGACCTATCCCCGCACCGACAGCAAATATATCACTTCCGATATGCAGCGCAGCACAAAGGAACTCATTACCGGGCTTTGTTCGCTGCTTCCCTTTATGCGGGACGTGAAGCTGCAAGCAGACCTTACAAGGGTTTGCGACAACAGCAAAGTAACCGACCACCACGCTATTTTGCCGACAGCCGAGTTTTTGAAAACGGGCTTTTCTTCCCTTACCGACAGCGAAACAAAACTTATGACCCTTGTATGCGCGAAGCTGCTTTGCGCCGCAGCCGCGCCCTATGAATATGAAGCGGTTACGGCGGTTATCTCTTGCGGCGGTTATACCTTTACCGCAAAGGGAAAGACGACGCTTTGCGAGGGGTGGCGTGAGATTGAAAAGCTGTCCCGCGCCGCGTCCGAGGAACAGGACGAGGACGCAGAGCCGGAAACCGTTTTGCCGCCGCTTGCCGAGGGGCAGACCTTTGACAATCCGGCAGCGGAGATCTCCGAGCGTTACACGCAGCCCCCAAAGGCATTTACCGAAGATACGCTTCTGTCCGCTATGGAGAACGCGGGCAAGGAAGAAACGCCGGAGGACGCAGAGCGCAAAGGGTTAGGCACTACCGCAACGCGGGCGGGTATCATTGAAAAACTCATTAGCGCGGGCTTTGCCGAGCGCAAGGGCAAAAAGCTAATCCCCACAAAGGACGGGTATAACCTTGCCGCTATCCTGCCCGAAGTCCTTACGTCCCCGCAGCTTACGGCAGAATGGGAAACCCGCCTTACCGGGATTGCCAAAGGCAGCGACAGCCCGGACGATTTCATGCGCAGCATTGAGGAAATGACAGCGGGGCTTGTCAAGACCTATTCCGCGATTTCCGAGGATAAAGCGAAGCTGTTTACCCCGCAGCGGGAAGCAATCGGCACTTGCCCCCGTTGCGGCGCGGCGGTTTACGAGGGCAAGAAAAACTTTTACTGCTCCGACAGGGCTTGCAGCTTTGTGATGTGGAAGAATGACCGCTTTTTTGAGCAGCGCAAAAAGGCTTTCACAAAGGCGATTGCCGCCGCCCTTTTGAAAGACGGAAAGGTAAAAATCAAAGGTATGTACTCGACCAAGACGGGAAAGACCTTTGACGGAGTTGTGCTGCTTGCCGACACAGGCGGCAAGTATGTAAACTTCCGCGTCGAGCAGAACCGAAAATGATAAGGCTTGATGAAAAGCAATACCGCGCCGTAAAGAAAATGACCCGCGCCGCTTGTGCAAACAACGATTGCGGGAATTGTCTGCTGCTGGACGACGGGGAAACTTGCGTTTGTGTGCAGAGTATCAGCTATTCGCTGCTATGCCGCTATTTCCGCGAAGCGGTATTACCCGCCGACAGGCAGCTTTGCGAACAGATCACCCGCAGCGGGGAAACCGATTTGAAGCGTTGCGCGGTATGCGGCAGCACGTTTGCGGCGGGCAGCAACCGGGCGAAATACTGCCCCGATTGCGCGGCAAAGATACGCCGCAGACAGAAAGCCCAAAGCGAGAGAAACAGGCGTTTACGGATAAAAACAACTACATAGCAAGCACAGCAAACGAGTACCCGTTTGCGAGAAATGCCCGCGCTTCCCATAGAGAGCGCGGGCATTTTGCTTGTTGGGATAGTCCCAAACCCTTATATGACCGAGAAAGGACGTGATGAAAGAATATGCCGTATTCCTCATACGACCATGACAAATTGGAAACCGCCGAAACCATGCGGATAGAACGCCGGATATATTTTGAAGCAAAGGACAGGGAGATTGCCCCTTATGCTTCCTTGCCGATTGCGCAGCTACTTTCCATGCGCAGCGAAAGCGCGGCGGCAGAACAGGCGATTTTTGACGACCTTAAAGAACGCGCCGCCGCATGGGAAGAACAGGCGGGAAGAACGCTTTTGCTGGATAAAACACTTGAATATGTGAGAACGCCGCACGTCCAGCACACCGCTAACGAGTGGCAGACCACCGAGCATAACCGCCATATTCGCAGCAACCGGGTATATCAGATGAATTACTACATTTACGAGAATACCCGCTACGACAAAGAAGCGCAGAAATCTATCCCGTATTCATGGACGCTTACATGGAGCGTGCGCACCAACAGCCCAAGCAGAACCCAAGCGAAGATTGCCGGACAAGATAGAAAGGTTTTCACCGACAAGGCAGCTATGGAAAAGTATCTGAATGGGCGTATCAAAGCGTATGACCGTCTGTTTACGGAAATCTCCCCGCCTATCCCGCAGGAGTACGCCGACTATTTCAAAGTAAACGGTATGCTCATGCCGGACTACACCATAGAGGGCGAAGAACCCCCGCAGCAGCAACAGGCGGCAGCTATCCCCGAAAATACCGGGCAGGAAAAGGAGCGTGAACACATGAGCGAACAGTTTTCTATTATGATAGGCAACCGCAGCCGCTTTGACGCGGGCGACCCCGGCGGCTATTGGCTGGATATGCCCGCCACAAAGGAGCAGTTGCACGAAGCTATGCGGAACGTCGGCATTACCGCCGACAACCCGCAGGATTTTTCCATTCGCGGCTATTCCGACGACCCGGAGAAACATATTGCCTTGCCTTATGAAATGGTATGCGCCGCCGACGTGGACGAACTCAATTTTCTTGCGGCGCGGCTCGAACAGCTTGACCCCGCCGAGGTTGGCAAGCTGAACGCAGCCTTGCAGCAGAAAAACGGGCTTGCAAATATTGGACAGGTAATTGACTTCACCTACAACGTGGATTTCTACGTCCATATCCCCGAAGTACATAACTACCACGATTTGGGCGACTATTACTTAAATCAATCCGGCATGGTACAAATGCCCGAAGAATGGAAAGGCGGCATTGACCTTTCTACTTTTGGCAGGAACGCTGCCGCGCAGGAAAAAGGCGCGTTTACCGAGTACGGCTATATCGTGGAAAGCGGCGACGAGTGGGAACGGCAGTTTGAGGGGCGCGAAGTGCCGGAAGAATACCGCATTATGAGTTACCCGCAGCCGGAGCGCGGCGAACAGGACAAAGCCTATATGGACGCAGCCGAAACGCAGCAAGCAGACGCACAGGCCGCAGAGCCGCAGCAGCCCCGCCCCGTCGTCCCCATTATCCTTACTTCCGAAAAGCCCGCCGAAAAGGTAAAGGAGATCACCGCGCGTTTGGAACAGGGCGTACAGGCGATTTTTGACAGCGACCGCTACAAAGAGTTTCTTACTGCCATGTCGAAGTTTCACGATTACAGCTTGAATAACACTATCCTAATTGCCATGCAGGGCGGCAATTTGGTAAAGGGCTATTCACAATGGCAGAAAGAGTTTGACCGCCATGTAAAGAAAGGCGAGAAAGGCATTAAAATCTTTGCCCCCGCGCCCTACAAGGTGAAAAAGCTGGTTGATAAAATCGACCCCGAAACGAGAAAGCCCATGCTTGACCGCGAGGGAAAAGTGGTAAAGGAAGAAAAGGAAATCACCGTCCCCGCCTTTAAGGTTATAACCGTCTTTGATATTTCGCAGACCGAGGGCAAGGAGTTTCCCGACCTTTCCGTTAAACCGCTGCTTGCCGATGTGGAGCAGTACGAGGATTTTTTCGCCGCCCTTGAAAAAGCGTCCCCCGTCCCGATTGCATTTGAGCAGATCACAAACGGCGCAAATGGGTATTTCAGTTTGACCGACAAGCGTATTGCAATCAAAGAGGGCGTGAGTGAATTACAGGCGGTAAAGACCGCCATTCACGAAATCGCCCATGCGAAGCTGCACGACGTAGACTTAAACGCCCCGCCGGAGCAGCAAAACCGCGTTGACCGCCATACCTGCGAGGTAGAAGCGGAAAGCGTCGCTTATACGGTTTGCCAGCATTTCGGCCTTGATACTTCCGATTACTCTTTCGGCTATGTGGCTGGTTGGAGCAGCGGCAAGGAAATGACCGAGTTAAAAGCGTCCCTTGAAACAATACAGACCACCGCAAAGGAACTCATTACCGAGATTGAGGGGCATTTTACCGAGTTGCAGCAGCAGCGGCAAGCCGAGCAGGAGCAGGGCGATACCTTTTCCATTTATCAGTTAAAGCGCGGGGACGAAACAAGGGACTTGCGCTTTGAGCCTTATGACCGTCTGCAAGCGGCTGGACTTACCATTGACCGGGTAAATTATGAACTCGTCTATACTGCACCGCTTACAAAGGATATGACGCTGGGCGACATTTGGGAAAGGTTTAATATCGACCACCCCGCCGATTTCAAGGGGCATAGCCTTTCCGTTTCCGACATTGTTGTGCTTCATCAGAACGACGAGGACACCGCCCACTATGTAGACAGTATCGGTTTTCAGCAAGTGCCGGAGTTTTTGCAGGAGCAGCAGACCCCCGTATTTGACAAGCTGCCGCCCGAACAGCAGCAAGCCTTGTCCGACACCGTACAAGACACTTTGCAAATGCTGGTTGACGCAGACAAGCGGATTTATGGCGACGTTACGGGCAAGACCCTTGAAGCAATCGCGGCGCAAGGATATTCCTACAAGGACGGGCAGCTTGAAAAGCAGCAGCCGGAAGCGACCCCCGACAGCCTTTTGACGGGTGAAACCGTCAGAACGCCGAGGGGCAATTTTCATATTACCGATATGAGCCGTGAACAGATCGAAGCGGCGGGATTTGGTTTTCACCATGCGTCGGAGGACGGGAAGTATCTCATTATGGGGAATGGCACACAGGCTTATGCCATAGCCGCCGAGCAGCCGCAGCGGGATAATCCCTTAAAGCACGTCGAGGACACCATAGAGCAGAACGACAACAATTTTGACGGGCTTATCAACAATACGCCGCAAACGCCCACCGTTGCAGATTTTGAGCAGCGGGCAAAGGCGGGGGAAGCGATTTCCGTTACCGACCTTGCAAAAGCGGTAAAAGCCGAGAAACGGGAACAGCCGCAGAAAAAACCGTCCATTTTGAAGAAGCTGGACGAATACAAGAAACAGGCGGCGCAGCAGCCGAAAGATAAACAGAAAGAGCATAAAAAGGATTTGGAGGTTTGATAGCATGAATACCCGCTTTACCATTGAGGAAGAAAACATTGTTGCGATCTACGCCGAGGACAGCCGGGAAACAACGCTTGAAAATATCCTTGCCGCCATGCCCTACATGGACGAGGATATGCGCCAGCTTGCCGCCGCAGCGGTGAACAAGCTGCAAGCCATGACGGACAGCGAGTTTTCCGAAAGGGAGTTTATCTTGACCGACGAGGAATAGCCCATAGAAAACAGGGGCGCGGTTGCCGATTTCCGGCACCGCGCCCCTGTTCTTTTTTTGTCCTTGCGTGGACAATTAGAAAGCCGTTTTTGCGGGTTTGAATATACTTTATCGTCTATGCTGTTTCCCCGCGCTGGAAGCCGCAGAAACACAGGCGTTTTCAGCCCTTAACGTTCCACTTGCCACCCCATGTTTTGCGCCTTATCGCTCCTGCTCCCGCGCCCTGCTTTGGGACGGGTAAAGAATACTATCGACGTTCTTTTTGACAATGCCGTATTCTTGCATTTGCTTTTTCGCTTGGCGGTAATCCTCATACAATTTGCTTTTTCTGTCGTTTAAGCTGCTATACTCCTTGCGCAGCGCGGCGAGATCGGGCAGCTTCTTTATCTGCATTTCCTTTAATGCCCTTGCCGCAGCTTCAAACAGGATAATTTCGCTTTCATGCCCCCGCAGATACTTTTCCTTGTCCCGCGACTTCTTGTATTCCTCGTAAATCGGTTTTAATTGTCGGTATGTGGTCGTGTGCTTGATAAGCAGCGACAAATCAGACATACGCTGCTCTACGTCCTTAACCGCCCTTGCCGCCGCGTCATGGGCGGTCATAATATCGGCTATCTTGCTTTCAAGTTCGCTATAATACTCAATCTTGTTTTCGGTTAGGAAGTTCATGCTTTTAGCAGCCTGTTTCAGATTATGGATTTTTGCCCACCGTTCATAGCCCGCCGACTGTTGGGCTTTGATACTGTTTTCAAGATCGACGACAAGCCGGATTTTCTTATCTTCCCGCAGCGTTTTTGTTTTGGCAACATACACGCCCTTGATACGCTCCTTTATCGCTTCTTCCGTATAGGCCGCGCCGAGCGTCTTTGTGCGGGTAAACCGTTCCTGTCCGGCAGCGCGAAAGGAAATGTATTTGCCCTGTTTGATTTCATACCCCATTTCCTGCAAGCGGCGCAGCAGTTCGTCAAAATCTTTCACTTGGGGAATGAGAGTATCTATCGCCGTTTTCAGCTTTGCTTTGTAGCTTGTCCCTTGCTTTTCGGCGGTGTATTCTGCATAGCTTTTTCCCTTGTCCTGTCCCGGTACGACGACGGATAGCCCATGCTCTTTACATATCCTGTCGCTGGTGCGCCGGATAAAGTGATAGCTTTGCTTGTTGGAATGGTACTTTTTGTAGTCAACGAAGCTAACCGCGTTGAAAATCAAGTGATTATGCAGATGGTCTTTATCGACGTGAGTTGTCAAAACAAACTCATACTTGCCGCCTAATACCGCCCCGGCAAGTTCCATGCCGATTTTGTGCGCTTCTTCCGGTGTGGTTTCTCCCACCGCAAAGGATTGTATCAAGTGCCGCCCTAAATGTGTGCCGCGATCTCCGGCAGCTTCCCGCGTCCATGCAAACTCAATATCGGCGGTTTCCAGCCCGCAGCCGAAAGAGGACGCAAGCAGCTTCCCGTCTGTCTTTTCGGGATTTAAGATATAGTCTATCGCAGCCTTTAAGGTTGATTTAATAGGGTGCGTCTTTGTAACCGCCATATCTCGTCCACCGCCTTTTTAATGTCCTCTATATCCTGCCTGTAAACCGTCCCCGTCGCATTGGCGCGTTTTGCAATCTGGTTGATGTTCCGGCTCACCGCTTGCAGTTCCCGGATATATGCTTTTGTGTCGCTTCGGTCAACGACAAGAATATACCCGTCTATCGCCATTTTACGGAAGTATGCCCCATACTGCTTTATGGGAAGCTGCTTCATCTTCTCGTCGATCAGCCGCTTTTCTTCTTCCGTAACGTAAAACTTCATCTGTATATTTCTCTTTCGGTTTTCCATTTCCGCACCGCCTTTCGGTATAAGGGTTTGGGATTATCCCAACAAGCACTTTTCGCAAACGGGTACTCGTTTGCTGTGCTTGCTATCTACTCCTTATCCCGTTTCAAAGGCAGCGTTTGTTGCACTCTCTTTCTAATTTGGCGCAAAAAAAGATTGCAGCCCCTATGCGCTGCAATCTCCTGCTTCCCATATTGTGAGGTTAGTCCTCTGCTTGTTCGACTTCTGTTATCTCCCTTGCCGTTGCGGTTACAATCCGTATGCCTTTATCGCTCATACCGTCCAGCAGCGCGTCAAGCTGCCGCCGCCCGGTGGATTTCTCCGCATTGCTGTTCGGGAAGAAAAATTGATCTACCGAAATATGATACCGGGTTACAAGGTCATAGAATACCTGTAAACTCGGCTGTTGTCCCTTGTTCTCGATATTCGCAAGGTAGCGCGGGGAAATATATAACTCGTCGCTTACCTTTTTGCGGCTCTCGCCGTATTCATTTCTCGCGGCTTTTATAGCTGCCCCGAAAGCCTTAAAGTCGTACAATGGTACGGGTCTTTTTGCCATTTTCATTCACCCTGTTACATTTTACAGTTCACCTTTCTTTTTGGATATGTCCACACAATTCATATCATTAGGTTAAATACTTCCTGTTGTGTATTGACAGTAGACTGATTTTCTGATAAAATAAAATTTATGTAAAAGGAGGCGGCGTTTATGTTGCATAGCATGCGTATTAGATAAGCATTGAAAAAAAGGATTTTCCCATTTTCAACATGGGCTTTTTTGTCATGCTTATTTTGCGGATGCTATACAAAAAACTAACGACGTATAGATATAGTATAGACATAGTGCAAGCTATGCCTTAGTTTTGTTGTACTGCTCTGTGCATTATAAATGCAGGTCAATGCTCATGTTGAGGATTGACCTGCATTTTTTTGTGTAAAAAGGACGAGTGAAATATAATGCTTAAAAAATATTGGATAAAATGTCCGATTTGTAACGGAAAGACGAGAGTTCAAGTATTTCATAATACTGTATTAAAAGATTTTCCTCTTTTCTGCCCTAAATGCAAATTGACGCATATCATTGATGTAGAAAAATTAGAGATTGTAATCAAAAATACAGAAAAACAAACTTTTATTATTTAGAAGAAAGGATATAAAAATGAAACGTTTACCTAAATATACGCCTGCGGAAGTACGGAATGATCCATACGGATTTACTTACAAAGAAATGTCGGAAGTTATTGGCGAGAATGAAGCAAAAGCCTTATATGAAGAATTATATAAGCAATTACCACGCAAAAAAAATCTATCAATGTTGGTAAAAAATATTTGCAAAAGCAGTGATACTGAAAAGTATGTTTACGAACTGAAAGACAACAAATACATTGAAACGGTTTTTATCAAGCGGCGAGATGGTGGAACTGTTTGCGTGAGCACACAAGTCGGTTGTCCTGTTGGTTGTATTTTTTGTGAGTCCGGGCGAAATGGCTTTGTTCGTAATCTAACATCGTCAGAAATCGTACAACAGATTATATTGTTGCGTCGAAAAGTAAACCGTATCGTTTTTATGGGTATGGGAGAGCCTTTATTCAATTATGACAACTTGATAAAAGCAATCCATATTCTCCGAGATAGATATGGGCTCAACTTTCCAACCGACGGCATTACCATATCAACAGTTGGTCCGGTCGATCAATTAAAAAAATTGCGCGAGGAACATCTTAAAATTCAGTTGACAATATCTTTACACGCAGCAACACAATCTGCAAGAAATCGTATTATTCCTCACATGCGCATATATGCTATTGAAGATGTTGTTAAGCAAGCCTTATCCTATTCTGAAAGGCATAATCGCAAAATTGTCTTTGCGTATTTGCTTTTACCGGGTATAAATGACCGGCCCTCAGATGTAAGACAACTTGCAAAATGGTTTCGGGGCAAAAAAGTTATGATTAACGTGTTACAATACAACCCAACAAGCAATTCAAGAATTAAAGCACCACAGAAACGGGAAATAGTTGCATTCAAACATCAATTAGAGCAAGCAGGACTTGAAGTTACTATGAGAGTTTCTCATGGCAGAGAGATTAACGCGGCTTGTGGACAGTTAGCTAACACATATAATAAATTCAAAAAAAAATGATTAAAAGTGCCAGACGCATAGACGCAGAGCCGATAACGCATTAGGTCAAAAAACCTATGTGTTATCGGCTTTTTTATTTAATATTGCGCAAAAGCCGCTGTTCCCTATTATAGAATGGATTGCGGGTAGTGTATTAAAGTCGCCCTTTTTTAAGGATACGGCGGTATCGGGGAGGTATCGCCGTGTCCATTTTTATTTACTGTAACCCGCCTAATGCTTTGCGGTCAAAAAAAGCTATGCTCCGCAAGCGGGATATTCCGGCTATGAGTATGAACTGTCAATACATCTAAATACTTCTTACATTTCCTTTGCGCTCGTCCGCGTCTTGCGGACGGGCGCATTTTGCTTTTTTCAACTTTTTTCTGAAAAACGCACTCAAGAGCCATCTCCCGAACGGGTACGGAGCGAAAGGGGCAGAGAGGACAAGCCCTTAACTCCCGTCCTCTACTCCACGCGGGAAGGAGGTGAACTCTATGGAGCTATCTTCTTCCGACAAGGAAAGAATACAACATCAGTACGACGCATTAGCAAAGAAAACTTTGGTTGGCGAAGCGAAAAGCCACCGCCGCACTCTTGCGAAACGCGCAGCACGCGAAGTACCTTTTTCGGATTTGAGCGAAAGCGAACTCGCGCAGCTTTTCACAACGGACGAATACAAAAGCGATTATTTCCGTTTTCAAGTGTCCGGCTTTGATGTACTCGTCAAAAATGAACTGCTTGCCGAAGCCCTTAACGCTTTGCCCGAAAGGAAACGCGACATTATCCTTTTGTCCTACTTCTTGGACATGAGCGACGCGGAAATTGCTGAACTGCTGAATGTTGTACGCACGACGGTTTTCCGGCACAGGAAATCCGCGCTTGCGAAAATCAAACAGTATTTGGAGGGAAAAGCAGATGATGAATACCGTTAGGAAATCTGAAAATCTGTTGCCGTTCCCTGTCATTTCCGCAGCGGCAAACGGCGACACAACCGCCATGTGCGCGATCTTGAAGCATTACGAGGGTTACATAGCGAAACTTTGTACCCGCACGCTGAAAGACGACGCGGGCAATACCTATTCCTATGTGGACGAGGAAATGCGTAACAGGCTGCAAGTGCGCCTTATTACCCGCACCCTTGCTTTTCATGTAGGATAATCTTTTAGCCCATGCGGGGAGCGTGTCCCCTTTCCACGCTTCCCGTTATGGGCTATTTGTCGTTCCGTAACAGCACATCGGAAACGGTGTACTGTTACAGGCCGACAAAGCCTATTGTTCCTTGACAAAGAAAGCGGCCTTTGGTGCGCAGCATAACAGGCAACGGGTACATTCCGTCTGTACCGAGCCGGGCGGCGGGTACGCCATGACCGCTTTTCCCCGTTGGGGAAAAGTCGAGCGAGAACTACCGCGCCGTAAAACAAGTTTAGCAGCTTGTGGGCGACGACATACAAGGCGGCACAATGATACTCCCGCGTTGAACACCCTCAAAGTATTGCGCGGCGCACCCATAAGCATGGGCCGGGGTGAAACTCCCGTGAGGTTGCAGCTAACAACCGCCCGTTTTGCCTTTTGACGAATATAGTTTATCCATACAGGAAAAGGAGGTTTTTCTAATGGATAAAAAACAGACAATTACAACCGAACGCAAAATAGGGAAAATCACCTATCTTGTTCAAGCGTTGCCGAGTGAAAAGGCAACCGATACAATCCATAAAAAGATTGAAAAACTCATTGTAAAGGATTTGCAGAAAAAGCCCGGAAATCCGGGCTTTTTAGCGTCCGAGTAGTGCATTAGGCGGCGGGATATGGTATAATGATAGCAACACATTATACCTGTTTATTCGGCTGTCGGAAAGGAGGACTAATGTTACAGTCGAATAAAATCACCGCCCTTTACTGCCGTTTAAGTCAAGAGGATATGCAGGCCGGAGAAAGCGGAAGCATACAGCACCAAAAAATGATACTTCAACGCTATGCGGACGAACACCATTTTTTGAACACAAAGTTTTTTGTGGACGACGGATTTTCCGGCGTGAGTTTTGAGCGCGAGGGGCTGCAAGCGATGTTGCAGGAAGTGGAAGCCGGACGAGTGGCGACGGTTATTACCAAAGACCTCTCCCGTCTTGGCAGAAACTATCTGAAAACGGGCGAACTCATAGAGATTGTATTTCCCGAAAACGGAGTGCGCTATATCGCGATTAACGACGGAGTTGACACAGCGCGGGAGGATAACGAGTTTACCCCCTTGCGGAACTGGTTTAACGAGTTTTACGCCCGCGATACAAGCAAGAAAATCCGTGCAGTTAAACAGGCACAGGCGCAAAAAGGCGAGCGTGTCAACGGGGAATATCCATACGGCTATATCCCAGACCCGAACAACCGCCACCACCTTATACCCGACCCGGAAACCGCGCCGATTGTCAAACAGGTTTTCGCTATGTTTGTTAGCGGCGTGCGTATGTGCGAAATCCAAAAATGGCTTGCGGAAAACAAAGTCTTGACGATTGGAGCGTTGCGCTATCAGCGCACAGGACAGGCGCGGTATCAGCGGGCAATGATCGCCCCCTATACTTGGCCGGACAAAACGCTCTATGACATATTAGCAAGGCAGGAATATTTAGGGCATACCATAACCGCGAAAACTCACAAGGTATCCTACAAGTCGAAAAAGACCCGGAAGAACGAAGAAGAACAACGCTATTTCTTCCCAAACACCCATGAGCCGCTTGTTGACGAGGAAACCTTTGAACTTGCGCAAAAGCGGATTGCTACCCGCCACCGCCCGACAAAAGCAGCGGAGATTGATATTTTTTCCGGCTTGCTGTTTTGCGCTGGTTGCGGACATAAGATGTATTACCAACAGGGCGTAAATATCGAGCCGCGCAAGTTTTCCTATTCTTGCGGCGCATGGCGCAACAGGGCAAGGACAGGCAGCGAGTGTACCTCTCATTATATCCGCAAAAACGTACTTCTTGATTTAGTGCTGGAAGATATGCGGCGGATTTTGCGGTATGTTAAGGAACACGAACAGGACTTTATCTGTAAAGCTACCGAGTACGGCGACATGGAAGCGAGAAAGGCATTAGCGCAGCAGCAAAAGGAACTTTCCAAAGCACAGGCGCGTATGACCGAACTTGACACGCTTTTCCGCAAGCTGTATGAGGACAACGCATTAGGCAGACTGACAGATGAACGGTTTGTGTTTCTAACTTCCGGCTATGAGGACGAAAAGAAATCCCTTGCCGCAAGGATAGACGAGTTACAACAGCAGATCGCAACCGTTACCGAGCGAAAAAGGGATATATCAAGGTTTATTCAGATTGTCGGGAAATACAGCGACATACAGGAATTGACCTATGAAAACGTCCATGAGTTTATCGACCGTATCTTGATACACGAATTGGATCGGGAAACCAACACCCGGAAAATCGAAATCCATTACAGCTTTGTCGGACAGGTTGATACCGAGCAGGAGCCGACGCAAGTTGTCAACCATGACCGCCGTAACATGGTTGATGTAAAAAGTATCGCTATCTAACCTCAGCAAAGTTCGCGCCGGAAAAACCGTCGTCGGTGTACCAGCGCAGATTGGTAAAGCCGTTCTGTTTTGCGTAGGTTTCGAGTATCCTTTTTTGGTTCGATATGGAATTACTCTCGCCTTGCAATTCATCCTCGTGGGACAATCTCGGATAAAGGGCGGTAATGAGGTTTTGGGTGGCTTGTCTTAACATAAAATCCTCCGTTTCCGACAGCCAGCCCCACTATTCCGTGGTTTCATTGTACCACGGAACGGCGGGGGCTGTACAGCGGCAAAAGCGTTAAATTTGCTTCTTTACAGCTTTTCAATTTTCCGATTTTTATGGTATGGGTTGTCGTCCCATATTTGCAGTAGAAAAGTTCATAACTCCGTGGTATACTCTGATTTAACAAAAAAATCAGAAGTTAAAGGAGAAAACATGAAGTATACAATAGATGAATTAACCGCGGCCAAAAGGCAAATTGATTCAACTCTGCACAAGCTAAGAGAAACAGTAAAAACATTTGAATCAAAGGATAATTCCGAGCGTTATAAATCACAAATCACATTGGCAAAGAGAAGAATAAAAGCCTTTGAAATTGCAAATTATTTTATAGAGAATGAGATTAAGAATTGCTAAAGCACTTCCGATTTTCGTTCCAGCGGTCATGCTCCCTGGCATGGCCGCTTTTCCATGCCCCGGTTCACGCCGGATAAGTCGGCTCCTGTGTAGCAGCGGCTTCCGCTTCCAGTACCCGCGCCATTTTGTCGGCGGCTGTGGTTGTGGTGTCTTTCTTGAAATAGCCGGACACGACAAGGACGGAATTGCCCATGCGGATTTCCGTCACACAGTCAGGGCGGCGGGTGGTGCGGGTGTCGTGCTGCTTGTTATCTGCCATAGGCAATACTCCTTTCAGTCGGTAATCAGTTTCTTCATGCTCTCCATTTTCCGCTTGGCGGTTTCCTGCCGGAAGTTGTCGCCGGTAAAGCGTACCGGGACGCACATGGAAAGCAGGCGGTCATAAATCCGGGAATGGGCGGTGTCCTCCGGGTTGTGCAGGTCGTCCAGCGTAAGGTTGGTCGTGACGATCAGCGGCTTGCCGCTGCGGTAACGGCTGTCAATCACATTGAACACCTGTTCCAGCCCGTATTCCGTCCCGCGTTCCATGCCGAAGTCGTCAAGGATCAGCAGCGGATAACGACAAAGGCGGGAAATGTACTCGTTGCGCCCCTCAAAGCTGGCGGCAAGGTCATTGAGGATAAGAGCAAAGTTCGTCATGCGGACGGGGATTTCTTTCTCCATGAGGGCGTTTGCGATACAGCCTGCAAGGTAGCTTTTGCCGGTGCCTACGCCGCCCCAGAACAGGCAGCCGATATTGTCTGTCCGCATATCTTCCCAATGCTCCACATACCGGCGGGCAAGCCCGGTCTGCGGGTTCCTGCCGTTGTCGTTCTCGAAAGTCCAGTCCCGCATGGTGGGGTCGGTAAAGCCCCGGCGTTTCAGTTCTTCCACGGTGTCAAGGTGTCTGCGCCGCTTTTCGGCGGCTTCCCGTTCCTCGCGGGCGGTTCTCTGGCAGTCGCACTCTGCCGGGTGGCGGTCGCGCCCGAAGATAGCGGCCTTATCCGGCGCAAAATAGGCTTCTTTCGGCTTGCGGCACTTGCCGCAGTACAGTAAACCGTCCTCGCCGGTGTAGTCCTCCGGCTCCGGGATGGTGGTCGTCATATTCTCCAAAACCGCGTTGATTTCATTCTTCATAAACTCTCGCCCTCCTTGCATGAGTAGTCTGGTATGCCCTTTTTAGGGGCTTCCTTTTTGTCGTTCCCCGCCCATATCCGCAGGGCGGCGGCATAGTTCTGGTAGCTTTTCCCGTTGGCGGCAAGGTAGCGGCTCATTTCCTCGATGAACCGTTCCAGCCTGTCAGGGTACTCTGCCTGCAACTCGTCGTATTCGGTCTGTGACAGAAAAATATTTCCATATCGGCCATAGGGCGCGGACGGCCCCCCACTCACTCCCTTTGTTTGGCTCTCTGTAAGGTTGTTTATAGTAGTTTGGTTAGGGGACGGTTTTCCGACCATCATAAGGTCGGTTTTCTGACCATCAGTAGGACGGTTTTCCGGCTCTATGAGGGGCGGACTTCCGGCCATCAGTTGGTCTGAAAACTGTACCTGTGGCACTGGCGGTACTTTGACATAAAGCCGGTTCGGTGCGGAGAAGCCGCCCCGTTCCCGTTCCAACAGCCCCGCCGTGTCCAGTTCATTAAGCGCCCCCTTGATGGTGGTGCTGCCTTTATCCAGTATTTCTGCTATCTCCGCGATGGGATAGATAATATAAATCCTGCCCTCGTCGTCCAGCCACTTGTTTTTCTGGGAGAGGGTGGAACGGTCTAACAGCAGCGAATACAGCAGCTTGGCGGTCTGTGAAATCTCCATTTTCAGCAGGAAACGGGGATACGGCAGATAGGCGGGCAGCCGCGTGTCTGCGCTGATATAATCAGCGATAGGATCACCTCCCTGTGTTCGGGTTGATTTTGGCGTATTGTCACGCATTAAAACGCCGTTTCCGGGGGAAAAGGATAAATGTATCGCGTACCCTTTGACACCCACGAAAAAAGCCTTGATTTATGCGGGTTTGAAAGGCTCTAAAGCGTGACATCTCTGCCTTTGTTTCCGCTTTCTCTCGGCGGCTTTGATTTTCTTCATGCGCCCGGCGCAGTCGGGGCAGTATTTTCCCCGGTTGGATTTGGGGACAAAGGCCGCCCCGCAGACGGCACACCGTTTCCGGCTTCCCCGGCACAAGAGGGCTGCGGCCAGCTCCCCGTCAAGGGGCAGGACAGCCACACGGAACCAGTGGCACATGAGGGAAAAGGAAATGCTCTGGACGCACACGCAAGGCTCCCCGTCGTCCAATAGCAGGCAGTTCCCCTCATCGTAGTTACAGCACTCATGTACCAGCCGCCGCGCCCGCCGGTGCTGGCGGTAGTCCATGTGGGGCAGGTTATCGCTCATGGCTCTGCTCCTTTCTGCGGTGCGGCTCGTCCCGGCGCAAAATCTGGTCGATGTTCCGCTTGACGGTCTGCAACTCCTTGAACCGCTGTTTCTGTTCGTGATAGGTGTTATACAGGCCGTCTTTCTCGGAGATAAGCTGCTCGATCTCGGCCTGCAACGCTTTCCGGGCGGGCAGCTTGGTAATGCCATGCGCCTTGAAATACCGGGCTGCTGCGTCGGCTATGATAAAATCGCTCTCATGGGCCTGCCGGTATGCGGCGCGGGCTTTCTCGGATTTCTGTGCCCGCAGCCCGTCGCGGGCGGCCTTGGTCTGGGCGTAGGCCAACACCTGCCGCTGCAACTTCTTTTTCCCTTGCAGCTTCGTTTCCAGTGCTTTCAGTTCGCCGCTGGTCTGGCGCATTTTCTGATAGGCGGTGTCAACGGCGGCTTCTAACTGCTCCGGGGAAGTAAAGCCGTATTGCTGGTAGACGGACAGCGTTTTGGCGGCCTGCTTCAGATTGTGTATCTTCGCCCAGCGTTCATAGCCCCGGCCTTTGCCCTCGGCCATTTTCTGCTCAATGTCCACAAGCCGCTGCACTCCGTCCTGTTTCGGGGCGGCTATCTCGGCTCTGGCAACCTGCAAGCGGTCTTTTATGGTGCGTGGGGGATCGGGGGATCTGGCTGGCGCTTCGGCTGCTCTGGCGGCGTTTTGCTCTAAAACGGCAAAGACAGCGGCGCGGTCAAAATCGTCGCCCAGCTTCCGGGCGGTAATTGGCTTTGTCCTGTCCGGCGTGAGGTAGGAAAGCCGCCCCCGGCTCTCCTTGACGGTCACACCCTCCTGCAGCAACAGAGAGGAAAACTCGTCAAAGCTGGCGGCGGTGGCAAGGGCTTTCCGTAGGGTCTGCCGCAGCTTCTCCTTGTTCGTTTCAAACTTGGTCTGCCGGGGCGTGATACTATCGGCAATCATGGGGGCGTTCTGCTTGTCCAGCGCGGCCTGTCCCTTTTTCTGCGCCCAATACTCCCGGTCGGTGACGCGGTTCTTGCTGCCGTTCAAGAGGTCGATTTGATAAAGCCCCTCCCGGTGGCACATCTCCATGACTTCGGATTTGAAGTAGCGCAGGGCAGCGTCGGTACATCGGTGCTTGCAGCCGACTTTCGTATCGGCCGGCCTGTCCATGTAGGGCAGGAACGGCACTTCCTCAATCCGCAGGCTGTTTATGACGATATGCACATGAATGTTGCCGCTGTGGTTATGCCCGTCCGGGTGGGTGCAGACAAGGGCCTGGTGGCCGGGAAAATGCTCTTTACAGAATTGTTCCCCCAACGCCTGCGCCCGGTCTACGGTCAGGCCGTTGTCCGGCCCGTCCCGCGGGTCAAAGCTGATGATGTAGTGGTGGCTTTTCACATCTTCCCGCCGCTGGTTTTTCTGATAGCGGAGATTGGCCCGCATACACGCAACGGCAAAATCCTCCCCGTCGCAGTTCAGCGTGGACAGCCGGTAGTCCTCGCGGGGGATAAGCCTGCCGGTTTCATCAAGGACGGGCTTCATGGTAAACTCGTCATGCTCAAAGAGAAGATATTGCTCGGCGGCTCCGTAGTCGGCGTTTTTAGAGTTGATATGCTTGAGTGTTGCCAACCGCGTCACCTACTTTCTTGAGGACTTCATACTTGAGGACGGCAAGGTCGGATATGGCGGCGCGTACCTCGCCGGAAAGGGTGTTGTAGGGTACGCCGTATTCGTTCAGATACCGGGCAATCTGATTGAGGTTGCCGCCGATCCTGCCGTACTCGGCTGTCAGCTTCCCGACAGCGGAAAGCAACTCGTCATTGACCGACGACACATGGACAACCGGGCGTATGGTCGCCCGCCGTATCGCCTGCCGGAGAAATTCGGACTGGCTGATACCATAGGGCGCAAGCCGCGCTGTGAAGTCGGCATACTCATCTTCGGACAGCCGGGTTTTCACAACGCGGCTGCGGTGGGGCGTGTTGTATTTCTTTCGCATGGTGTGACCTCCTTTCTCGCCCGTAAGGGCGCATGAGCAGGGTTTGGGGAAGGCACTCCCCAACAAGTTTCCCGCGAGGGGCAAAACTGCAGAATTGCGGATTTTGGCACCGTGGTAGAAACTTGCTCTCCGTGACTGCAAACTTTCTCTCACTTCCGTCCGCCACTTTTTTGGAAAACTGCAACCACAAAAGTTTGTTTCTCTTTTTCTGCTACTACTAATCCTGTAAAGGGCATTCCTGCCCGCTTTCGCTAAAATGACACCGGACGCAGTGGTTTCTACCCGGTGTTGGAGAAATCCTTTCTCTTTGCCCTCTACTACGGGTAAATGCTCCAAATGCCAAACACCAGGGCAGAAAAATTCCCTCCTCGCTTACTACTACAACCGGCAGGGGGCAAAATGGCCGGGAGCGGAGCCGGACAACAAAAAAAGCAGTAAATCTTTTTCAAGACTTACTGCTTTCGCTGGCCGCGTCGGTGGCGGCTGGTATTCAGTTTTTATGACTTGTCCGGTGGTTCGTCAAGCCGGAACTTGAATTGACAGTCAATTAACCGCTGCTTTACATAGTCCTCCACCTCGGCGTTGACCTGCCCGTTCACTTTTGAGAAATAGCGGATATATCCGGCGTAGTGGAGCAGGACAGCGTTCACGGCTTCTGGGTCGCCCTCACGGGCTTTGAGGATTGTTTCATAGGGGAGAAGTCTACTCATACCGGCTCACCCCCATTTCTTCGCGTAGCCGCTGCAAGGCAAGCTGGATATGCCGCCCCGCTGTGCTGCGTGACCGGCCAATACACGCGCCGATCACGCGCTGCGGCTGGCGCAGAAAGTAATAGCGCAGGATTTCTTCCCGCGTCTGCTCCGGCAAAACAGAGATCGCGTCGGCAAGGGCGGCGTTGCAGAGCAGGACGGTCTGACCGCAGACGGTAAATGGGTATTCCTCGTCCGGCTCCGACGCGGCAAACTGGACAAACTTCTCGTTCATCAGATAGTCAAGGGAAACTTGCCGTTCCCATTGCCGTTTAAGCTTCAAAATCTTGTCCAAGGCGGCACAGCGGATAACAGTCTTGCAAAAGGCGTTGTACCTGCGCTGGATATATTCTTGATAGGCTATCTGGTCGGTCATGGAAATTCCCCTTTCTGAATAATAGTGCGGGGCGGTGGCACTTCTTGCTGTCGCCCCTTGATTGCCTACCAGCAAAGGCGGGCGGGGCTGTCAACGGCTGCGCATATGCGCCGTTCATCTTGACCGTTGACTGGCTCGGCTGGGTTTGCTATTTACCCGACAAACTTGAATTTATTTTAAGCTATCACGTTTTACCTTCTTAAGCCTTACTATCATTACCATAGGAATTTCTTTGTTGGTTTTAAAACATTCTTCATAAAATCCATCAATGACAAATCCAGCTCTAAAACAAAGGTTAAAAATATCTTGTATGGAACGATGATAATAAATCTGCTCTTTCGGTTGCCCTTCAATCGCTATATCATAGTAACTGTGCGGTGTCATATATTTTTCAGTCAACGTGACAAAACAAGGGTGTTGCGTTGCAAAGACAAAAATTCCGCTTTCCTGCAACAGTTCATAAACAGCCATAAGAAGTGGTTCAATATCCGTAATATCCATAATTGCCATATTAGAAACTGCTTTCGTAAAGGCTCGATTTCTTTTTAATTCTAATATACTTTTTCTATCGGTCGCATCCGCCACACAAAATTCAATTTGTTTTGCATATTGTGATTGCCGTCTTTTAGCCAATTCTATCATTTTTTTGCTGTAATCAAAAGCGACAACCGAAGCGCCTCTTTGTGCAAGATACGAAGAATAATTTCCATTGCCACACGCAATATCCAAAATGTAATCCGCAGGATTAGGAGATAGAAGTTCCGTTACTTTGGGACGCACTACCTCTCTGTGAAATTCATTAGATTCGTCACCCATTGCATTATCCCAAAATTGTGCGTTCTCCTCCCAGATTTTTTTACTTTCCTCTGTTCCCATGTTCTCTCCCACTCCCCAAATTTGCTTTTTTGCTTCCATTAAATCTTCCTTACTATATTCCATTGTTACCCTCCATAACTTCTGATTGTTGCCGTCTTGACGATTATGTATCTTTACATTACCTTCTGAAACATATGGCGCACCTTGTCCAGGCGGCTGTTTGGACGGCGGGGCTGGATGACCGGCTGACCGACAGCGGCCTGATATCCTTTCAGCTCTGTAAGGCATACGCTCCGCCCGTTGGTGTAAAAGGCCAGATCAGTACGGTATGCCTGTATACAGCGGGCGGGAATCTCGCCAGTAAAGACAACTTCATCCTTTTTTACCTGGGCCGTTTCGATGGTGGCACAGTATTTCGGTGCATCATGATAAGCCCTGGAAAGGTATTCCTGGGGCGCATAGAGGATGAAGGAGAGATAAGGTTCCAGCAGCTGCGTCCCCGATTCCTTCAATGCCTGTTCCAATACAATCGGGGCCAATGAGCGGAAGTCCGCCGGCGTGCTGACCGGACTGTAATAAAGCCCGTATTCAAAGCAAATCTTACAGTCCGTTACGTTCCAGCCGAACAAGCCCTGCTCCAGCCCGTAACGGATACCATCCCTGACAGCGTTTTGAAAACTCTGGTTCAAGTATCCCAGCGAAACCCGGCTCTCGTATTGTACACCGGAGCCAAGCGGGAGTGGTGTAACAGACAGTCCGATGGATGCCCAAAACGGGTTGGGCGGCACCTCGATATGGATGGTGTGGCTGGCTGCTTTGAGCGGCCGCTCCATATAAATGACGGTGGGTTCCTTTACCACTGTTTCAAGCTTGTATTTTTCCGACAGCAAAGCGGAAACAACCTCCAACTGCACCCGGCCCAAAAAAGAAAGAATGATCTCATGGGTGATGGAATCCACCTCGCAGCGCAAAAGCGGGTCAGTATCCGCAAGTTGCGTAAGAGCGTCCAGCAGCCGTTCTCTTTGCGCTGCCGTTTTCGGCGCAATCGACGTCCGCAGCATGGGGAGGGGGTCCTCACGCCACCTTTTACGAGGGAGCCGGGTTGGGTCCCCTAATACATCGTTTAACCTCACGCTGTCGCTGGGAAGGATAACAATTTCACCCGGATAAGCGGTGTCTGTCCGAACAATTTCCCCTTTGGATGGAATACGCATCTCTGTGATTTTCAGCTTTTCTCTCCCGGCCAGGGCCACCGTATCCCGCAGGCGCAGCGTTCCGCTGTATAGCCGTAGATAGACACGCCGCTGGCCGCAATCGGTGTACTCCACCTTGAAAACGCTGCCGCATAGGGCGGCGCTCCCCTGTTCCCCAATCGGTTGGAACAGCCCTGTCACCGCATCCATCAACGGTTGAATGCCAAGGCCCTTTTTGGCGCTGCCATAATAGACCGGGAACAGGGAGGCGTCTTGAACCCGCCGCTGTTCCTCCCGCACAAGTTTTTCCCGGCTGATTGGTTCTCCTGCGATATACTTTTCCAATAATTTATCGTTATTTTCGATGACCGCATCCCATGCTTCTATGTCGGTATTTTCCTCCAGGACTATTTCCGGGGACAGCGACACCGTCTGCTTGATGATAATATCGGCGGAGAGCTTATCCCGAACAGACTGAACCACGCTCTGCAAATCAACGCCAGCCTGGTCGATCTTGTTGATAAAGATAACGGTGGGAATGTTCATTTTCCGCAGGGCATGGAACAGAATACGGGTCTGGGCCTGCACGCCATCTTTAGCGGAGATCACCAAGATGGCCCCATCTAAAACAGCCAAAGAGCGGTACACCTCCGCCAAAAAATCCATGTGGCCGGGCGTATCCACAATGTTGACTTTACATCTGTGCCACTGGAAGGAAGTGACTGCCGCTTGAATGGTAATTCCCCGCTGCTGTTCCAAAATCATAGTGTCTGTTCTTGTAGTCCCTTTATCCACGTTTCCCTGTTCCGCAATCGCTCCACTGGTGTATAGCAGACTTTCCGTCAATGTTGTTTTTCCTGCGTCTACGTGGGCAAGAATGCCAATATTGATTATTTTCATGTGATTGTCCTCCTTTTACAGCCCGAAAGGGCACAAAAATCCCCAGCAGTAAAATACTTTTACCACTGGGGATTATAATTTGCGGACATACACATATACAGCATACACCTATTTGTGACTGCTGTTTTTTTGGATATGTCAAAATTGATAAGGCAAAAGTATTCTTAAATTGGGTACAAAAAACTAAGCCCCTACAAAAGGGACTATCATAATCCTTTGTTCCCACTATTTGATTATAGTTTTATTTAAGAATACCTTGCCGCATATTTTTTACTCCTTTTCTGGAATGAAGCTATTATATCACATCAGTTTTAGGAAAACAAGTATCTAAAAGAAATTTTTCTTCCCCTTATATGTAACAATCATACCGGCTTCCTAGCGTTCAGAATGTTTTCTGCTGTCTGCTGTGGTGTTTGGTTGGAATTGTCCAACCAAAAGCCGATCCGTGGTGTTGTCTGCATTTTACTAAATACAAATTCAATGTATACAGAAAGATATAAGGAGTGGGAGGGATTCCGCCGTAGTTGGCATTGTAGGAAAATCCAAAAGTTTAGATTTTCCCACAATGCTTATCTTTTGGTCTTTGGTTCGGAATAGTGTAGTGCTGGCGGTCTATCTCTTGTTTTCGGTTGCTTGCTTCCTTACCGTACATGAGCATCCGGTCCGGGTTTGTCACGGCCTGCCGCCTGGCAGCCTCTCCTACCAGCCGCTCACCCTTCTTTGTAAAAGCCACTACGCTGGGAGTCGTCATGCTGCTGCCACACGCCCCTGTACAGGATATGCCGCATGAGGGCAGCGTCCTGGATAAGGGGAAGCTTCTCAAATATCCTCATGGCGTTCCCCAGAGGGATCTCCATGAGTTCCCTCATGTCCTCCGGCTTTCTTCTCATATAGAACAGAGGATTGTAATTTCCCTTTTTCTCATCCTTTTCATAATCCATGGCCGCGTCCATCAGATAGATGAACCTGCCGATCTCGCAGCCAAAGGTCCGCAGGCTGTCGCTCCAGAAATCCTCCCCGCAGACAAAGAGCTCTGACAGCATCTGCCCGGAGCAGTTGATGGCCCTGTCAAACTCCCGGGCCGCCTTCTTCTCCACCGCTTCCAGACCAGCCGTCCCCTCAGCCACAGCCCTCCACTGCCTGGGATACCGCATTTTCAGCTCCTCACACTTTTTTTCAAGGGACCGGGCATACCAGCGCTGAACGCGCTTTCCCTCGTCCTCCCAGTCGTCCCGGCATTTATAATAGGACAAAATAATGGTCATATCCGCCGCATAATCTGTAAATCTGTTCCTCGTCTCCTCCCTCCCACCGAGAGGATGGACGCTGCACCGGAACCTCCCGCTCCTCTCCTCCGGCTCATAGAGGGAAGACAGAAGGAGGATGAGAAAGGCCATATCGTAGGACAGACACATCCGCTCCATCTGCCCGTACCTCTCCTTTAGGCTCCTGCACAGTCCACAGTAAATACTCTGATACTGCTTCTGCTGATCCTCATCCAGATTTTCTTTTATACATCCGATATATCCGAACATAGATTTCTTCGATCCTTTCCGCCGGCAGACAGCTTGCCGGCCACAGCCATGACAAGCCCTCGCCCATCGTTTTCCAAGGATTACTTGGCACATTTTCCCGGCCGTTTCAACAAAACCCCAAAAAAGTTAATAGATTTCACAGTCTTTTTATTTTTCTCCTGCTCCCGCTCCGCAAAAAGAGACATAAAAAAGACATCCCCACAGGGATGTCTCTGTTCTCACTCTGTCGTCCTAGTTGGTGCCGTCGTGGTACTTGCAGGCGTACTCATCAAGCTCCACCTTCAGCACCTCCACAGCGCCCACCCACTTCTCGTCAAAATTGTCAAAATCCTTTCCGGTCTGGTGTCTCATCAGCTTCTTCAGCCCCTCCAGCTTCTCCTCATAGGTCTTCAGGACCTGCACCTTCCCGGTGCCGATGAGGCTGGCATAGTAATAGCTGTGGCTGCAGGGCAGCTCCGCCTCCATCAGCCCGTGCCGGCAGTCCAGTTCCACGCACACCTCCGGCTCCTCCCTAAACGCCTCGATCTTGCGGCCCACCTTCGCGCTGTGAAGATAGAAGGTGAGCTTTTCACCCTCCTGCTCATAGCCGAAATTCATGGGCACTACATAGATCTTTCCCTGGCTGCTCATACCGACCCGGCACACCATGCACTCCCTGAGCACCCCGGCAATCTCACCCACATCCGTCATCTGTCTCTTTGGCCTTCTCATAGCTTTCTCGTCCTTTCTCCTCTTGTGTCGCTCATTTGGCAGCTTACGCCCCGTCGGACGCTCACGCATTTACAGTCAGTTTACCACTCTTTCCTCTGAACAACAAGCTTGACTTTCCGGTTGATTTCCCGGCCCCTCTGAAGTATTATAATAGGTGGGAGTTTATAAACTGAATGAATAAGGGGAGATGTATATGAAAGATTGTACCTACTATGATCTTCTTGGCGTTTCCATGGATGCAGATGAAAAAGAGATTGCAGACGCCAAGAATTTTTTAGTGAAAAAAATGCATCCGGATGAAAACATAAACAGTACCTTTGACACTACATCCTACATCCAGAACGTGCTGACCGCCTACCGGATCCTGAGCAATCCGGACAGCCGCAGAGTCTACGACCGCAGGATACGCAATCCCATCCGCCGTGAGACCCAGGCTGAGCGGGCGAGGGAGAAGGAGGCCCGCCGCACCGGCCCTCTCTCCCCCAACTTCGCACCCTACTGGGAGGCCGCCAACAAGCTGAACGGCCTGGTCAGCGAGAGCGCCGTTCTGCTGAAGCCCAAAAAATTCAGCCGGCAGGAGCCGGACGCGGAGAGGCTGGCCGCCATCGCCGAGGAGGCCCACCCCCACATCCTGGTGCTAAAGGACGGAGAGATCCCCCGCAGATACTGGTTCTCCCACGCTATGAACTGGCTTTTGTTCCAGTGGAGCCAGAACCGGGATCTACCCTACGCACTGCTCTACTCCATGTACGACAGCTACCTGGAGCAGTGCAAATCCGCGCTGGAGAAGAAAAAAATCACCAGCCAGAACGCACTGTTCTTAAACAACCTGGACAAGCTGATCTCCTACAGACAGCTTCAATCCTGACAGGAGGCGCATGACAATGGAACCACTTCTAGACAAAAACGGACTGACGGAGGAAGAATTTCTGGCACGGTACCGGCCCGGCGACTATCCCCGGCCGTCCATGACAGTGGACATGCTCATCTTCGCCGCCCCGGGGCTTTCCTCCTGCCGCACAGGCAGTGAGGGGAGCGCATCCCCGGATCGGCTGCACTATCTGACTGACGGATCGCTGAAGCTCCTCATGGTCAGCCGGGGCGGGCATCCCTTCCTCGGCTGCCGCGCTCTTCCGGGAGGCTTTGTGGGGCCCAGCGAGACAGTCATGGAGGCGGCCAGAAGGGAGCTTTGGGAGGAGACCCACGTGGAGGGCATCCCCCTGCGGCAGCTCTACACCTTTTCAAAGCCCGGGAGAGATCCCCGCACCTGGGTCATGAGCTGCGCCCATCTGGCGGTCCTGGACACAGACCAGATTCCGGTAAAAGCGGGAGATGATGCCAGCGATGCCAGATGGTTCACCGTTTTCCTGATACGCCGGGAGGAAATCCGGCCGGGGCTGCTTCACTACGAACTCCGTCTGGAGGGAGGCGGTCAGGTCCTCTCCTCCTCCCTGGAATGTCCCCTCCTCTTTGATGAAGACTCCTGTCTTGCGAAGAACAGCCGGGGACTGGCCTTTGACCACGGCGCCATCATCCTGTGCGGCCTGAAAGAATTGTTTCACATTTGATGATTTCGTAATATCTGTTTGAAAAAAGGGCATTTCTGATCCTCTGTGTGATCGGAAATGCCCTTTTTCTGTTTGAAATGCCTTTTTTCTATCCTGCCCTATCTTTTTCTCGTCACTTCCTCCAGCTTCCTCTTCAGTTCCTCCAGCAGCTCCTTGTGCCTTCTGGACTCCATCCTGGGGAAGGCCCTCACAAGGCGTCGGCTGGCCTGAAGGGTCGCACCGGTCAGCTCCGCGTATCGCTGTCTGAGCATATCGTACCGCTCCCTCGTCTCCTCAGAGAGAAGGTCCAGGCGCTCCTTCGCCTCCCCGGAAATGGCGTCAAGCCGCTCTTTTCTGGCCTGAGCCATGTTCTCCAGCACCTCCGCCCTCTCCATGGCATCCATGACATTTTCGTGGATATTGGCTCCCATCCTGTCCGAGATCTCGCGGAGCTCCGCGCCGATCCGCTCCAGCATATCCAGACGCCTGTTCAGCTTCAGTATGCCCGCTGTCGTCACGGCCAGGTCAGCCGCGAGGCCTGCCGTCAGGACACAGATCAGGGCAAGGCCCGCGGCCTCTGGCAGGAGCCCCACCAGCCTTTCAACGAGGGGGTGGACGCCCTTTACGATCACCAGGCAGGCGGCTCCCCAGGCAATGGAGAAGGGCAGACACACATACCCGCCGATATTGAAGGGAAGACCTGTGTAGTCCCACCACTTGTGATGAAATATCTTATCCATGATAAATCCCGTCATGCCCTCGATCAGAGTCACCAGCACGAAGGAGGACAGATAAAGAAGCAGCAGACTGTCCTGGAAACCGTCCAGCAGCGTCACCACCGCGGACACGCCCACCCCGTATATGGGGCACCAGGGGCCGCCTAGAAATCCCCGGTTGACAAACCGCCTCTCCTTCACCGTGGCGTAAGCCACCTCTGTGCACCACCCGAGAAAGCTGTATAGAAAAAAATAAAGCAGCAGTCTGTATATCTGCATATGAAACTCCTTTCACAAAGCCCCCTCTTCCGCCGGCCTCATCAGAAAAAAAAAACAGAAGGCCGCGGGGAGCGTGACAGCAAGATTATACTTCACATTGTCAGTACAGTCAAATAATGCTATAATCATACACTAGAAGATAATTTTTCTCAATAAAGGAGACTTACAAATGACACTGAAACAAGGGAAAAATAACAACACATACCAGGTATGTGGAATACACACTGAAAAAAAGCTGGAGCGCCGTCTGGAGGCTCTGGGGCTAACGGAAGGAGCTCTGATCACCATTTTAAACAATGACAAGAAGGGCTCCCTGACAGCAAAATTCCGGGGCACCCGCTTTGCCCTCGGCCGGCAGATTGCCGACAATATCGATGTGAAGGAGGTGGCGGAAAATGGCAGACTCAATTAATGTGGCCTTCATAGGCAACCCCAACTGCGGCAAGACCACCCTCTTCAACGCCTTCACCGGCGCCAACCTGAAGGTGGCCAACTGGCCCGGCGTCACAGTGGAGAAGAAGGAGGGGCACGCAACCTACGAGGGACAGGATTTCCGCCTTATCGACCTCCCCGGCATCTACAGTCTCACCTCCTACACCATGGAGGAGACTGTGTCCAGGGAGTGCATCCTGAGCGACGAGGTGGATGTCATCGTGGATGTGGTGGACGCCTCCTGCCTGGAGAGAAACCTCTATCTGACTCTCCAGCTCATCGAGCTGGGCAAGCCCGTCGTACTGGCTCTGAACATGATGGACATTGTGGAGGAGCGGGGCATGGAGATCGACCTGCACCGCCTCCCGGAGATGCTGGGCATCCCGGCCATCCCGGTCTCCGCGAGAAAAAAAACAGGGCTGTCCATCCTGCTTCACGCAGTGGCGCATCACAAGGACCATGCCAAGCAGAGCCCCTTTATCCACCATCACCACGGAGAGCACTCCTCCCACAGACACAACCATCATCAGGAGTACGCCATGGTGTACGAGGATTACATAGAGGATAAGATCGACCAGATCATGGACAGATTGAACGCCTCCTATCCGGACATGGACAACAAGCGGTGGCATGCCATCAAATATCTGGAGAGGGATCAAAATGTCAACGACCAGTACCCCATTGATCTAACGGATGTCATCGACCGGGACTACGAAAAGGATATTATTAATCAGAAGTACAATTTTATCGAGGAGATTATTCAGGAGGTTCTTGTCAACAAATCGAAAAACGAGGCGCGCACAGACCATATTGACAGATACCTCACCAGCAGATGGCTGGGGCTTCCCATCTTCCTCGCCATCATGGCCCTTGTATTCTTCCTCACCTTCACAGTGGGAGACTTCCTGAAGGGCTACTTTGAGATCGGGCTGGACGCCTTCTCCAGAGTCGCTTCAGACAGTCTCGCCGCTGTGGGGACAGGCCCCATGGTCACCTCACTGATCGTGGACGGGATCATCTCCGGCGTGGGCGGTATCCTGACCTTCCTGCCCAACATTTTTATCCTGTTCCTGGCCCTGGCTTTTCTGGAGGACAGCGGGTATATGTCCCGGGTAGCCTTTGTCATGGATGATATCATGAGCCATCTGGGCCTCTCAGGGCGGGCTTTCATCCCCCTTCTCCTGGGGTTTGGATGCTCGGTTCCCGCTGTTATGGCCTCGAGAGCTCTGGAGCACAGAAAGGACCGGCTGAAGACGATCCTGATCACTCCTTTTATGTCCTGCAGCGCACGGCTTCCCATCTACGTACTGTTCTCCTCCATGTTCTTCGGGAAGAACGCCATGCTGGTGTGCTACTCCATGTACCTGCTGGGCATACTGGTAGCCATCGCCTCCGCATTCGTCATCTCCAAATTTGACGGAAGCAAGGCCGAGCACGCACTTCTCATCGAGCTGCCGGAGTACAAATCTCCCAACGCCCGGACAATCGCCATCTATGTATGGGAGAAAATCAAGGATTACCTGACCAAGGCGGGAACCGTCATCTTCCTGGCCTCCGTCATCATGTGGGCACTCCTGAATTTCGGTCCCTCCGGTTATGTGACAGATATAGGCACCAGCTTCGGCGCATATGTGGGAAAGGCGGTTGTGCCGCTGTTTACCCCCCTTGGACTTGGCTACTGGCAGATTGTGGTGGCGCTGATCGCGGGCATCGCCCAGAAAGAGGTGGTGGTCTCCAGCTGCAGCGTGCTTTTTGGCATCCAGAACATCACCACATCCCACGGCATGACCGCCATGGCCTCCACACTTGGGTCTATGGGCTTTGGCCCGGTAAACGCGTACGCCCTGATGGTCTTCTGTCTTCTCTATGTGCCCTGCACGGCTACTATTGCAACGATCCGCAGAGAGACAGAAAGCAGGCGTCTCACCGCCTGCTTCGTGTGTTTCCAATTTGTAGTGGCCTGGGTGATGAGCTTCCTCATCTACCACATCGGCCTGCTGCTGTAGCCCGGAGCGGGCGCAGCCGGCCTATCACTGGATCTTCTTGAGAAGATCCAGTTTTTTCTTAAATGGGGCATATCTGACCGGTATGTCGATGAGACAGGACTTCTTCATAATGCTCTTCCTGTGGGTAAACGTATCAAAGCTGTCCTTCCCGTGGTAACCGCCCATGCCGCTGTCCCCCACGCCGCCAAAGGGCATGTAGGAGGTGGCCAGGTGCACCACCGTGTCATTGATGCAGCCTCCGCCGTAGGAGACGTGCTTCAGCACATAGGCCTCTCTCTCCTTTTTCTTTGTAAACAGGTAGAGGGCAAGGGGCCTTGGCCTTGCGCTGACCTGTTCCACCACCTCCTTCAGATCAAAGAAGGTCATGACCGGCAGCACCGGCCCGAATATCTCCTCCTGCATGACCGGATGCTCCCATGTAACCTGGTCCAGGATGGTGGGCTCGATCTGCAGGGTATCCTGTCTGCTCCCGCCTCCACACACCACGTGGGCGTCCCGGATCAGGCCCAGCACTCTGTCAAAGTGCTTTCTGTTGATCATCTTCGGGTACTCCTCGTTTCTGCAGGGATCATTTCCATACATCCTGCGTATCTGCTTTGCCATCTGCTTAAGCAGCTTCTCCTTCACATTTTTGTGGACGAAAATGTAGTCAGGGGCCACGCAGGTCTGGCCGCAGTTCAGGAATTTTCCCCAGACGATCCGCTTCGCAGCCAGGGAGATATCCGCCGTCTCATCCACGATGCAGGGGCTCTTGCCGCCCAGCTCCAGGCTGACAGGAGTCAGGTTAGCGGAGGCCTTCTCCATCACGTAGCGCCCCACGTTCACGCTGCCCGTAAAGAAAATATAGTCAAATCGTTCGTTCAGGAGAGCCTCATTTTCTTTCCTTCCCCCTTCAATCACACTGACATACTTCTCCGGAAACAGCTCTCTGATCATCCGCCCGATGAGCGCCGAGGTGGCGGCGGAGTAGGCGGAGGGCTTCACAACCGCACAGTTGCCGGCACAGATAGCTCCCACGAGAGGAGCAATGGTGAGCTGGAAGGGATAATTCCAGGGCGACATGATCAGCACCACTCCGTAGGGCTCCGGGTAGATAAAGGACCTGGAGGGGAACTGGGTGATGGGAGTTGGCACCCTCTTCGGCCTCGCCCAGCTCCTGAGGTGCTTCAGTGTATATCGTATCTCCTCCTTGACAATCCCGATCTCCGTGGCGTAGGCCTCAAAGGGAGACTTGTGGAGATCCTGCTTCAGGGCCTCCATGATGTCCTCCTCATTCTGATCGATCCACTTCGCCATACGCTCAAGCTGCCGCAGCCGGAAAGCCACATTCTTTGTCTCGCCGGCGCGGAAATACTCTCTTTGCTTCTGCATCATTTCTTTATACTCTGCCATCTTTTCTCCTCCTACGCGCGTATCTGATAATAGATTTCCTTCAGCTGATCCTTCTTCATAATTTTGGGAACCGGGTACAGGGGATTGGCCTCCTTTGACGCCCTCTTTGCCAGCATATCAATATCGTCCTCCCGGATGCCCTCCAGCTTATCCGGAATTCCCATCCGCCTGTTCATGTCCCTGATCTCAGCGATAAACGCATTCGCCTTCTCCTGGTCGCTGTCCAGCTCCTGTCCGATCTTCACGATGTCCGCCAGCTCAGCCAGAGACATGTACACGGAGCTGCCGTAGTCCTCCAGCACATAGGGAAGAATCACTGCGTTTGCAAGGCCGTGAGGAATACCGTACTCCCCGCCCAGGCTGTGGGCAATGGCGTGGACGTAGCCCACATAGGCCCTTGTAAACGCGGCGCCGGCCAGGAAAGAGGCCTTCTGCATGTTCTCCCTGGCCTCCATATCTGATCCGTCCCTGTAGGCCCGCTCCAGATTTTTGAAGATCAGCTTCACAGCCGTCACACTGTCCTCTATGGTCTGGGCTGTGTTGCTCTTTCCTATGTATGCCTCCACCGCGTGGGTCAGGGCGTCCATACCGGTGGTCGCCGTGATAGAGGGCGGCAGCCCCTCTGTCAGGACCGGATCCAGAACCGCATATTTGGGGATCAGCACAAAGTCGTTGAGGGCGTATTTCTCATGGGTCCTCTCATCCGTCAGCACCGCCGCCAGGGTAGTCTCGCTTCCTGTCCCGGCCGTGGTGGGCACGGCGATGAGCAGAGGGATAGGCTTCAGGATCTTCAACTCCCCTCTCATGGAGGAAATCTTTTTGTGAGGCCTTGCCACTCTCGCTCCCACTCCCTTCGCACAGTCCATAGGGGAGCCGCCTCCGAAGGCAATGAGGGCGTGACAGCCGTGCTCCCTGTAGAGCTGCAGAGCCTCCTCCACATTGGCGATAGTTGGATTTGCCGTGGTCTTGTCGTACACCACGCACTCGATCCCCTCCTCCCGGATCCATTCCAGAAGCTGGTTGTGAAGTCCCAGGGCTGCGATTCCCGGGTCTGTCACCAGCATCACGTTCTTAATTCCCTTATGCCGCAGCATATCGGGAAGCTTTTTCAGGCTGTCCCTGCCTGTGATCATTTTCGGCTTGCGCCAGAAGGGAACAATATCCATAAAAAACTTCATCACCCTCTGAAACAGCCTGCACCATAAAACATACATCTTCTCTTTCTCCTTTGTCCTCTCTCTTCTCCGCCGTCCGGCCCGGCCGCAGTCACTCCCGGACACCGGCCGTCCCAGGCATACATAGTACAGGGACAGGCTTTTTTGCAGCCTGCCCCTTCTTTTTTGTCAGCTGTGCCCTGTCGGTCACTGACCTTTGCCCCGCCGCTTCCTATCTCTTGTTGATCTCGTCCAGATAGGGAATTTCGATGGGATCAATGGGATCTACCGGATTTTCAATCCTGCCCTTCTGCTTTCTCTTCCTCTTTCTCAGAAGAGCGCCTCCCTTGTTGTAAAACCAGAAGGAGTAGGGCAGGATCTTGTTCATTTTTCCCAGCTTCTCCTTCGTCGTCTTGCCGTACAGGGTACCTCCCGCCTCAATAGCCGCCTTCTCCCTTATCAGGGTGATCAGCTCTGTCTCACAGGTCACCCGCTGGGGCAGGATCGTATAACCCTTTCCCACACACTCGATCTTGTGGGAGTCGCTGCCGCCGATTCCCACCTTCTGATACTTCTCGGCCAGCCTGGCAGCCCTGACATTGGACTCCTCCGGCTCGCAGGAATTAAACACCTCGATGAAATCAAACCGCTTGATCGTCTCAGGCGATTTAAAATATTTCTTTGTGTTTGTAAAACTCAGATATTTCTCTCCGCAGGGGTGGGCGGGTCCCAGTATGCCGCCATGCCGGTGCACAAAGTCGATCAGCATCTGCACAGGCATCCCCTTCAGCTCCAGAAGGCGCATCTTCACGCCCTCGGGCATAATGCAGATGATATGTCCCGCGTCACAGGTATCGTACTCGATCCCCTTCAGCACGACAAAATCCTCATGGGCCTTCCCCTTCAGCTCATATTTCCAGTGCCTGTACCCCTTGTACGTGTCATGATCTGTAATGAGCATCCCGTCAAAGCCTTCCTGCTTCAGCTTTGTAATATAGTCATCCAAGCTTACCTTACTGTCAAGTGACCCTTCTTTTACATGACAATGCATATCCAGTTTCATCAGTAAGCCTCCTTTGCACTTTAATATGTCCCTTTGACATGATTTTATTATAGCACAACGGAGTGAAAAAACCAATGCGCTGTCCGGCTCTCCTGACCTGTTCTCCGCCTTGTCCCCTGCCTTAATGCTCCTGTGACAGTCCTTTGCTGGAACCGTAGATCATTGCCAGACCCAGAAGGCAGATCCACATATATGCGGTCCCGTCCATCCTGCACTCTGTAAAGCCAAAGATCAGTGCTGCTCCCGCCGCCAATACAAAGCCGGCTCCCATCAATAAAATTCTGCTTATCCTGTACATAAAAGAACACCTCTCTTCCTATGGGTATACCATAGCAGATGAGGTGTCCTATAAATCAGACTTGTTATTTTTCTTCCGTTTTTTCCTCCGGTTCTCCGTCAGCCTCCAGGTCTGTCTCTAGGTCTGTCTCCAGGTCCGCCGGATCATCCTCCAGCAGCATCCTTGCCTTCTCCACTTCCGTCTCCACCGACTTCTCCTCTTTCACAGACTCGGAATAGCGTTTTTCCTTCTTGCCCACTTCTCTGGACTTCATCATAAACTGCACGACTATGCCCAGGATGGCAAGAACTGCACATATCCCGTATGTAAGGAGGATATTCAGGTCAAGTCCCGGAAGCGCCGACACTGCCAGGCCAGCCACAATGCCTCCCCCTACGGAAGAGAGCACGATAATGATGGGATCCATCAGAATGGCTGTGATCACCGCGATCACCAGTCCCACGCCCAGACAGATCAGATGGAAGGGCACCGTGCCCGGCGCCAAAAACCATTCCAGCACACCCGCCGTGAGAACCCATATAAAGAGAAATCCTCCCACTCTCCTGAGGATTGCTCCAAGGCAGGCAAACAGAACTGCCCCCACGGCCGACGCAGCCAGGACAGCCGTCCCCTGCAGGCCGAACACCAAAGCCAGGGCCGCTCCCGCCACAGCTCCGATGCAGATACCCGTTATGGCCGCCAGTACGCGGATCAGCTTTAATCCAAAGAAACAGATGACAAGTCCCAGAACAACAGCAGCCACAGCGGGAACTATACTTTCCTGCATGATCTCCTGCACACTCTGTGCGACCTGCGCCGTCTCCCCATCGGCCAGTTGATTCATCATCGACATCAATTCGTCCATAACCTTCTCCTTTGTCCCTGTATTAATTATTCAGCAGTATTATAGCATCTTTTTCTTTCTCTGTTAAGTCTATATTTTTCTTCCCGTGCCGCACACAGCAGAAGACAGTAGAGACGGGCATCAATTTCAAACTAAACTGACACCCGTCTCTACTTTACTGTTTCAATCATTTTTCTTCCTTTCCCTACACATGTAGTAAAAAATGATCTTCTTTTTATACTGATCACTTTCAATTTCATCGTATGACTTTTACCTGTCTGCTATATTATTCCTGATACTAAAACCTTAATTCCCGGATATTTTCATATCCCTGTTAAAATTCTTTCTCAGTACTCTGGCTTTCAAGTATCAGCCTTTTTGGACTTCCTTCAACAATGATCAGTATAGATAGTTTAATTTTTTGGCGGTCCGTACCTCCTTTTCTTAAACTATTGACTCTGAATTCCGGCTTCTGTCTATAAATCTTTTTTAGAATATGAATACTTATTATCCAACTGTAATAAGCTAATTGTCATATTCCTTTTAACTTATAGATATCATCCGTCTTTCAAAGCTAAAATAATAAACCTATAAAAAACTTCTTATATTCTGTTTTTTATCTCGTTTATTATTTTGTGACTTTATATTACCACTCATTTTCATATTTGTCAATATTTATTTTAAATAAATTTTACTTATCTTTTAATTTATTTTTATTTTAGAAATATTCCGACTTTTTTTCGCGACAAAAAAAGAGGGCGCAGCACCTTTCTGCTCCACGCCCTCTGTCTGTTATGTTTTATGCTCCTAGTAAGCAACAGAACCTGTATCTGTTCCGTTCACCACATAGTAAACCGCGCCCTCCTCAGGCTTTACATAGAGATCGATGGACTTAATGTCTCCCACCTTTTTGCCGGAAGCCTTTGTCCAGCTCTTCTTTACAGCGGCGATCATATCCTTCTCTTCCACTTCTCTTCCCATGTACTGAACATAGGTCTTTACCTTGATCTCCTTTTTAGCTGCAGGCTTCTTTGCTGCCGGAGCCTTCTTCTGCGCTGTCTTTTTTTCTGCTGTCTTTGCTTCGTCAGCCTTCTTTGCCGCTGCGGCTGTAGTCTTTGCCTGCGCGGCAGCCTTCTTCGCTGTCTCCTCTTTGGCAGTTGTCTCTTTGGCAGCCTCTGTCTTAACAGCTTCCTTCTTTGCAGCCTCTTTTGTATCAGCAGCTGCCGCAGCCTTCTGTGCCGCCGCAGTCACAACATTGGTTGATGCCTTGCTTACTGTCTTCTGTGCACCAACTTTTGTTTCTGCTGTCTTTTTTGTAGCCATTTCAATTCCTCCTAGATCTTACTGCTTACAATATTTTTCTCTTTATGCCGTTCCTTTTTTAAGTCGTCAATATTATATCACACTCTCCGGAAAATGCAATCTCTCCTGACTACTGCTGTGAAAACTGCCCAATTTTCAGATTATTCGACATCCGGCGTTAGTATTTCTGCCTATAAAAATCCTGCGTTTTTTTGCTATTTTGCGGTTGTTATGTAATTGCGGAGCACGGCTGCCACATTGCTGATGGGCATAGTCTGAAGCCAGATGCGCCCCGGTCCGGTAATGATCGTGTTAAAAAATCCTTCTCCTCCAAAGAGCATATTTTTCACGCCCGGAACGCTCTTGATCTCCATGTTGCAGCTGGCGGTCATACCGGCGAGATGCCCTGTATCCACCACGATCTGCTGTCCTGCCTGGAGCTCGTACTCTATCACATGCCCGTCAAATTCCGCGAAAACTGTTCCGTTCCCGCTGAATTTCTGCATGATAAAGCCCTCGCCTCCAAAGAGTCCGGCTCCAATCTTCTTATTGAAGAAAATGGACATATTTACCCCTGCCTCGCCTGCCAGGAAAGCGCTTTTCTGGAAGATCATCTCGTTGCCGGGCGTAATCTCAAAGGCGCGGATAGATCCGGGAAAACTGGAGGCAAAGGCGATCATGCCGGGGCCTCCCATGGCCGTATAGTTGTTCTGGAACATGGACTCACCGGAGAACATCCGGCCAAAGGCCTTGCCTACACCGCCGTTGGTGGACGTCTCCATCTTCATGTTGGGGGACATCCAGGCCATGCCGCCGCCCTCTGTGATCATCGTCTCTCCGCCCTCCAGCTCGCAGATAACTACGGGAAGAGTCTCTCCCTGAATTTGATATCTCATGTTTTTTCCTCCTCGCTGATAAAGTATTCTGATTTCAGGATACTATCACGCACTCTGTTCTGTCAATATTATTGTGCTCTTTTGCGCGGCCCTTCTGTCCGCTCAGCCGCCCCTGGGGAAAAGGATGCTCTCAGCTCTCCACGTCAAAGGGGAGGCGGTCAAGGATATCTCTTTGCACATCCACACCCGGGTAGGCCTCTATGAGCTTCAGCCCCTTGGGCGTCAGCCGGAACACACAGCGCTCCGTCACATACAAAACCTTCTGTCCATTGGCAATGGCCCGGCTTGCCGAGAAGCTGACGCTTTTTACCTTTTCCACAAACTTGGGGATGGTCCCCTCTCTCTCAATCGTGACTGTTCCCTTTTTCTGGGAGACCTCCAGCCCTTTTGTGTTGAATGTGAGACAGAACACCACGGTGGGCGTTTTAGCTGTGATATTGGCAAATCCCCCGATGCCCGCGAAGGCTCCCGTTCCCCGGTGAGCATTGACATTCCCCTGCCTGTCCACCTCCAGGGCGCCCATGAAGCAGATGTCCAGTCCTCCGTTGTCATACAGGTCAAACTGGTTGGCCATGTCGTACACGGAAGCCGCCCCGATCATAGCCCCAAACACCTCCCCTGAGACAGGGAAGCCGCCGATGCCTCCGGACTCGACTGTGAGCGTCACCATATCCAGCATGCCGTTTTTGCGGGCGTGTCTGGACACCATCTCCGGGATGCCGATCCCTATATTCACGATGTCATCCACCCGCAGTTCCTTGGCGGCTCTCCTCCCGATGATATTTCCGGCCGCGCTGTTGCTGCGCTGCCTGGAGGAGACATTGTCAATCTTCTCATTCCAGGCGTTCCACTCCGAGTAAGGGATTTCAAAGCTTCCTGTAAGTGCGGAGTAGGCCTCGTTCCTCTCTTCCGGCTCAGCCACCACGATGGCGTCCACCAGACAACCGGGGATGATGGCGTTCCTTGGCCGCGAGGGAGTGTCCACCAGCCGGTCCACCTGGACGATCACCCTGCCGTGGTTAGCCTTCACCGCCTGGCAGATGGACAGAGCGTCACCGGACATGAACATATCGTCAAAGGAAATATTGCCCTTCCTGTCGGCGGCAGTGCCCTTTATGAGAGCCACCGTGATCTTCGGAAGTTTGTAGTAGAGGAACTCCTCCCCGTCCACCTCCACGTATTTTACAAGGGAGTCATCGATAGAGAGCCTGTTGATGCCCGGTCCCTCTTTTCTCGGATCCACAAAAATATCAAGCCCTACCTTGGAGAGAGCCCCCGGCAGCCCTCCCGCCTGCGCGCGGATGGCGTGGGAGATACATCCAAGAGGCAGGTTGTAGGCCTCGAACCTGTCCTCCAGCACCAGCTTCTTGGTGCTTGGCATAGCGCCGAAATGTCCGCAGATCAGTCGGTCCACAGCCCCCTCCCGTATGTACCCTTCCGCGTTTCTGTTTTCGTCCCAGACGCCAAACCCCGCGCTGGAGATAATGGTCAGATGGCTGGGAGACTGCATCCTCTGGTACCGCTTATACAGCGCCTCGTGGAGCTCCACCGGGTTCTCGATCCCCACAAACGAGTTGACGCAGATACAGTCTCCGTCCCGGATCAGGCGGATTGCCTCGTCAGCGCTCATCACTTCATACATAGCTCACATCCTCCTCACAACAGGAGCGCAGAATTTCCTTCACTCCCACATATTCAGTCTATTTTAGCAGAAGAGACCGGCAAAGTCCAGCGCAGCTATAGCGCTGGACTTTTTACAGGCCGCGGTGTTGTGCGGTGTTGTCCCTTTATTCTGAGTAGCGTATCCGGTCGATCAGGCTCATCTTCCGGAAGCTGCGGGACACGGCGCGGGTGAGGAGCATCTGGATGAGCACCACGGTAAGAGCCAGGAGCAGAGCCGGAAAAACCGGGTAGTGATAGCTGGTCACATTCATGATATTTTCCGCCTTCATGTACCGGAAAATGCCGTAGCCTGCCAGGCTTCCGATGCCCAGGGCCACTGCCAGAGTCCCCGCCGTGTAGAACAGGCCCTCCAGCTGCATCATCCCAAGGAGCTGCTTTTCCGACAGGCCGATAGCCTGCATCATTCCCAGCTCCTTCTTTCTCGTGTAGATGCTGTTGATCATGGTGTTCACAAGGTTCATGACGCCGATGGCTCCCAGGACAATGAGGAAGGCGTATCCGAGAAAGGCCATGATCCCCGTGCCGCTCTTCCACGTCTCGAGATGGGCGTCATAGGTGTCCGTGGCCAGGTAGGGGCTTGTCTGGGCCAGAGTGTCCAGGGTCTGGAAGGCCGCTTCCTTCTGGCCCTTATCCACAGTGATGACAAGGGTCTGGCTCAGGTTCGCCGGGGTGAACTGGGCAAAGGCCTCCTGGGGCAGAAGGAAATTGCCGCTGCTGATCCCCGATGGATAGTCCCCCACCGCGGCAATCTCAAAGGTCTTCTCCACCGGCCCCTGGTCCGTCTCCAGAAGGAGCTGCACCCGGCTTCCCGCTGTCAGATCCGGGAAGCAGTGCTGCAGACGCCGGTGCATGATGAGCTTTTCCCCTTTTTTCAGCTCCTCCCAGTCCGCTGTTCCCTCTGTGATACCTGACCGGATAACATCCTTATAGGAGTCCTCATAGCCCTCCAGGTTGGCCCTCGTGATCCGGGACTCCGGATCCAGCTCCGGAAGACTGCCTGACAGCCAGGATCGGACCTTCACCTCCTCCACGCCGGGGACAGAGCGAACCTCCTCTGTAAAGGCGGGGGAAAGGGGATTGTCCCTCATGAGGCTGGTCCAGGACCTGTCCGGGTTCATCTTGTCCCCCTCCCAGCTGTCCACGTAGATCTGGTAGTCCCCCTCAAACTCCTGCCTGGCGATCTCCTCCGGCGCAGCGCAGGAAAGGACCGTCGCCACAGCCATAAAGAGGACGCCTATGGAGCCCAGGGTGAGGATCGTGAGAACAGTCCGTCTTTTGTCTCTCCCCAGATTGGTCCGCGTAAGTCTGGAAACGTTCAGGCTCTCATATCCCTTTCTCTCCTTTTTCCGGCCGCCACCTCCCTGATAGCGCATGGCCTCCACAGGGGAAACTCTGGCCGCCAGGCGCATGGGCTTTACAAGGGACAGCCAGACGGTGGCAAGGACCGCCAGGATGGTCAGCAGGTAGATCCACCAGCGAAGGATGGGCACCTGCCCCTTTTCCAGCAGCTCGATGCAGAGCTGGTGCAGGCCCGGCTCTGTGTAGGTGGTCTCTATGTTGTCCGCCATTTTATAGATGATAAGCAGCACCGGCCTGGCCAGGATACTGCCCAGGAGAAGGCCCATGGGGAGCGCCGCAAAGGCCACTGCCAGCCCCTCCCGGAACACGATCTGCCGGATCTGTCTTTTCGTGGCCCCCATGGCCCTGAGGCGGCCGTACTCCTGTATTCTTGGCGCCATAGACACGTAGTAGATGCTGTAGATGGAAAGAACGCCGGCCACGGCTACCACCAGGATGATGGCCCCGATCCCGGTGTAAAGGCCCGGATCTGTATAGTTGGCCAGAAGGTAGGTCTTGTTGACAACTACATCGTCCGGGTCGACGCCAAAGTCCTCTCCTATCTCACAGGCTTTCTCCTCCAGAGCGTCCACAGTCTCGATCCCATCCCCCTCTCCGGCGGTGTCCTTCAGCCGGAGCAGGACCCGGTAGGCCCTGTCGCTTTCAGGGACAGCGGCCCGCATATAGTCCAGGGAGCAGACAACGCCGTAGGCTTTGTCCTCCGGGTCTGTGTCCGTCTCAAGGAAGCCGGTGATCCGGAAGGTGTCCTCCTGCTGCCACCCCAGGCCGCCATCCTCCACCAGCTGAAAGGGCAGCGTCACCTCGTCTCCGATGCCGGCCTCCACGCCGTACTCGGCAAGGAGTCCCCTGGAGAGGGCGATCTCCTTCCCCTCTCTGGGGAAACGACCCTCCCCCAGCTCCAGCTTGCTGAGGCGGGTCGCCTCCTCGTCCATGGCGTAAAAGCCGATGTCCGAGTCGTCGTCCACGCCAAAGGCGAAATCCTCTCTCAGTCCCATGGTCTCAATCTCATTCTGGCTTTCCAGCCTCTGCGCGTTCTCCTCCGTCACGCCCCGGAACATGGCGTGGTAGGTTGGATAGTAGACATTGACGGCGGCCAGCTCCACAGATCCCGCGGCCATCCCGATGGTGATAGTAAAAAATATAAGAAGAGTAGTCAGCAAAATGGCAAACCCGCTGATCAGGTTTCTCCCCCGATTCAGCTTCAGGTTGGCAAGGGCGGTCTTTGTCACTGTCTTCATGCGCTCACCACCCTCCCGTCCTCGATGAGGATCATCCGATCCGCCATCTGGGCGATCGTCTCATCGTGGGTGATCATCACAAGGGTCTGCCCGTACTCGCTGACACAGCTCTTTAAGAGGCTGATCACGTCCAGCTCGTTTTTGGAATCCAGATTGCCCGTGGGCTCGTCCGCCAGGATTATAGCGGGCTTGCTGGCCAGAGCTCTGGCGATAGCAGCCCGCTGCTGCTGCCCCCCTGACAGGGTGGAGGGAAGGGCGTGGAGCCTGTCCTCCATGCCGATCCGCCGTATAATACCCATGACAAAATCCCGGTCCACCCGCCGGCCGTCCAGGCCGATGGGGAGGACAATGTTCTCCCACACATTCAGGGAGGGGACCAGATTGTAGCTCTGGAAGATAAACCCGATTTTCCTCCTGCGGAACACAGCCAGCCGCTCTTCCTTCAGCTTAAATATGTCCTTTCCCTCTATGAGGACCTTCCCGCTGTCCGGCCGGTCCAGCCCTCCCAGCATGTGGAGCAGAGTGCTCTTTCCGGAGCCACTCCTCCCCACGATGGCGGTAAACTCGCCCCGTCGGATCGCAAGATCCGTATGGTCAATGGCCTTCACCACATTGGTGCCGGACCCGTAGTACTTTACCAGGTCGATCGTCTCCAGTATTGGTTTCATAGCTGCTCATCCTCCTTTTTCGACTCTGGTACCAGTATAGTATGCCCGGCTTACAGAACGCTTACAGAATTCATAACAGAATTGTAAGGAAGGGTCACGATAAAATTGCTGCCTCCCTGGCGGCCCCGTTTCACACAGATAGTGCCTCCCTGGGCCTCCAGGATCCGGCGGGCCAGGTAGAGCCCCACGCCGGCCCCCTCCCCCTCCTGGACCTGCCGGGCGCTGCCCCTGTAAAATCTCTGGAAGATCCGGTGAGCCTCCTCCTGGGGCACGCCTATCCCCTGGTCCTCGAACTCGATCATCACAGCGGAGGCAAGATAAGACATCCGCACAGTGACGGACGTGCCCTCCGGGGAGTACTTCACCGCATTGTCCAGGATATTGACAAAGGCCTCCCGCGTCCACTTTGGATCGTGGGGGATCCGGCGGTCCCGGGACTCCTCCAGGGACAGGCCGATGCCGCGGCGGAAGGCCTTCATATAGACGGCTCCCACTGCCCCGGCGAGAGTTTCCCGGATTGCCTCCATCCGGGGACAAATCCGGATCATGTCCGTCTCCAGCCTGGAGAGCTGGGTAAAGCCGTGCAAAAGCTCCTCCAGCTTTGCCACCTCCTGGAGCTCTCTGCCGGAAAATTCCCTCTTTTCCTCCTCCGTCAGCTCTGTAGTTTCCTTGAGCTCCAGGCTCATCCTGAGGGCGGCGATGGGAGTCTTGAGCTGGTGGGAAATATCCGTCACCAGAGACTTTGTCTCCTGCTCCTCCCGGATGAGGCGCTCCCTGGTGCCCTCCTCACGGAGCCGCAGTTCTCCCAGCTTCTCCTCCAGGCGCTCCCTTTCTTCTTCCGCCCTTCTCTGAGCCCGGAGGGCCAGCAGCGCCGCCAGGCAGGCGGCTGTCATACCGCCTGCGAGAAGTCCGCCGGCAAGGAAAAGATAGCGGCGGACTTCCCTGTAGGCCCCGCCGTCCCGGGCCTCATAGCCGTATTTCTCCATAATCCGCTCTCCCAGCCCGGAGGCGTCATCCGGGGCATCCCCGCACATGATCCGGGCATAGCTGTCCTCGTACTCCGGGTGTTCCCTGACAAGGGCGCCCAGCTTCTTTTGCTCCTCCGCCTTCACAGCCTCCCCGGCTGTGTGAAGGAGATCTCCCAGGGCCACCAGTATAAAAAACAGTATAAAAAAGAGCAGTCCCGCGGGCAGGACTACTCTCTGAAGCTTTCTTCGGTCCATATATAGCCAATCCCCCTTACATTCTGAATATAGCTGCCTCCAATCTTTCCCCTGAGACGGCTGATGTTGACAGGCACTGTATTGTCATCCACAAACTGACCCTCCGCACCCCACACCCGCTCCAGTATTTGCTCCTTTGTGAGGATCTGGCAGGCATTTTCCATCAGGAGCAGGAGAAGCTGCAGTTCTTTTTTGCTCAGGGGAACCGGCTCCGCTCCCCCCTCCGGCCTCTGCCGGAAGGCCTTCATCTCCCGCAGGGAGAGGAGGATATCGCCGGAGACGATGCAGGAAGCGGGAGCCTCCCTGGTCCTCCGCATGAAAGCGTGGACTTTGGAGACAAGCACCATAAGGCTGAAGGGCTTGGTCATGTAGTCGTCCGCCCCCAGGTCGTAGGCCGTCACCATGTCAATCTCTGAGTCCAGGGCAGTCAGGAACAGGATGAACACATCGCTGACCTGGCGCACCCTCCGGCAGAAATCCAGGCCGCTGCCGTCCGGCAGCCCCACATCGCAGATGAGAAGATCCCAGGCGGCGGAGGCAAAAAGTTCTTCTGCCTCCTCAAGGGAGAAGGCAGAAGAAACACGGTATCCTTCTTTTTTCAGTTTCAGTGTGATGCCCTGGTTCAGGCTCTTGTCGTCCTCCACAAGCAGTATACTTTTCATGGGATATCCTCTCCTAAAACGTCCACTCTTTTTCCTTAAATCCCACAAGGATCCGGTCCCCGTCTATGAGAAGGGGTCTCTTTACCAGCATGCCGTCGCTGGCAAGAAGGCGGATCTGCTCCTCGTCGCTCATGCCCGGGAGCCTGTCTTTGAGCCCCAGCTCTTTGTACTTCATGCCGCTTGTGTTAAAAAATTTCTTCACCGGCAGACCGCTCATGCGGATCCACTCTGTCAGCTCCTCCTCCGTGGGATTTTCCTCCACAATGTGGCGGTCCTGGAACTCTATCCCCTTGTCCTCCAGGTATTTTTTTGCCCGCCTGCATGTGCTGCATTTTGGATATTCGATAAAAAGCATGTGTTCTGTCTCCTTTTTTGTTCTGTGTCTTATGTCTTACTTCTGCCGCGCCCGGTAAATGGCCTCCAGCGCGTCCACGATCCCGTCCACGCCCATAAGGCTGGCGTTGAAGAGGATCTGGTGGGACTCGATGCTGCCCCAGGGTCTCTGCGCATGGGTCTCATAGTAGAGTCTTCTCTCCCGGTCAGTCCTCCTGATCTTGTCCCAGGCCTGCTTGTCGTTCAGCTTGTAGATCCGGGAAATCCTGCGTATCCGGTCCTCCTTGAAGGCGTGGATGAACACGTGGATGCAGTTGCTGTAGTCTCCCAGGATATAGTCCGCGCATCTGCCCACGATGACGCAGGAGCCCCGGGCAGCCAGCTTCTTCACAAGCTCTGTCTGCACCCGGTACATCTGCTCACTTAAGGGCTCCACATTTTCTCCGCTCATAAAGGTGGTGTAATCCCCCAGGCTCACCACATAGGAGGACAAAAACCTGCCAAGAGAGGTCTCGTTGATATTCTCCGCAGCCTCGTTGCTGATGCCGATCTCCTGGGCCGCCATATGGATCAGATTTCTGTCGTAGAGAGGAATGTCCAGCCGCTGTGCCAGCTTGTTCCCAATCTCGTGGCCGCCGCTCCCAAACTGGCGTCCAATGGTTATGATGGTATGGTCTGTCATATGGATCAGCTCCTTTCTTTATCTTCTGTCTTTATTATACTTCACACAGAGCGGATAAGCAAAAGGTTTTAGCGGTTCTTCCCTAACCTAACGGCTCCATCGTACGTGGCTGCCCCGTTTTGTCTTTGTGACCACAAGCTGCCGGTCAATGCTCTCCTTCAGCTCTGTCACGTGGGAGATGATGCCGATCATCCGGTCCGACCCGGCCAGCTCACTTAACACCCCTATGGCCTGCTCTCTGGAATACTCGTCCAGGGAGCCGAAGCCCTCGTCCACAAACATGGCCTTCATCTGGATACCTCCGGCGCTGCGGGAGATGACGTCCGCCATGCCAAGGGCCATGGACAGGGCTGCCATGAAGGACTCACCACCGGAGAGAGTGCGCACGTCCCGGAGCTTCCCCGTCTCCAGGCTGTACACATCCAGGTCCAGCCCCACACTACCCCGGTTGCCAAGCTGCTCCATGGAACGGCACCGCAGCACGAAATTCCCGCCTGTCATGGTCTCCAGCCGGCGGTTGGCAAAGGCGATGATCTGCTGGAAATAGCGGCGCTGCACATAGGCCTCAAAATCGATCTTGGGGCGGCCTGGAAGGGAGCCTCCTGCGGTCTGATCCAAAAGCCGCAGCCGGGCGCAGCGCTCCTGGAGCTTTTGGTTGTTCCCGTAGATCTTCTTCAGGCGCTCCCCCGCCTCCCGGTTGTTCTCATTTTTGCTGTACCACCTTCTCTGCTCCTCTTCCGCCTCCCGCCTGCTCTCATCCAGGACTTTTTTCTGCTCCTCCAGGCTCTCTGTCCTGGCGGGCTCCTTCCCGTCCAGCTGCTCCTCCAGGGCGTTCACACGGGCGTCAGCCTCTATGCACTTCTGCCGGTAATCCTCCAGATCGTTCTCCAGCCTTTCTTTTTCCTCCTCCGCAAGGAGGCTTCCCCGGCACTGGTCCTCTGTCTCAAAGGGGGACTCTTCCAGCGCCTTCTGGGCCTCCCTCGCAAGAGCCGCCTCCCGGGCGGCCGTCTCCTCCCGGGCGGCCTGGCGGGCCGCCTCCTCGCCTTTTGCCTGGCTGACAGACTGGTCCAGACAGCGGAGGCTCTCATCTGCGAGAGCAGTCTCCCTCTGCTGCTCCTCCTGCCTTTTGTAGCAGACGGCCTGCTGCCCGGCGAGGGACTGCCTTGCCTTCTCCAGCTCCTCCAGCTTTCCAACCTGCTGCCCGGCCTCCTCCTTCTGCCGGCGGCACTCCTTAAGCTCCTGGTCTCTTCTTTTCTCCTCCCGGTCAAGGCGCCTCTCCGGATCCTCACTCTCAAGTGAGAACTCCTCCCCAACCACATTTTTCCCTTCCGCGAGGAGACTCTGTAGCCGGGCGGTGCAGCGCTGCCCCGCCTCCAGAAGAAGCTGCTGCCTTCTGTCCTTCTCTGCTTCCGCCTCGTCCCGTCTCCTCCGGGCCGCTTTCACCTCCGCCTGGTCCGGGGTTCTCTCCGGCAGGGCGGCGGGAGCGGGGTGATGGAGGGCACCGCACACAGGGCAGGGGCTCCCCTCCTCAAGATCCCTGGCCAGGATACCCGCCTGTCCCAGAAGGAAGGCCTCGTTGCAGGCCAGGTAGGCGTCGGCGGCCTGCTGATAGGCCTGGCGGCTCTCCTCAAAGGCCCGGGCGCAGTCATCCCTTCTCTGTTCCTCCTTCTTAAGAAGAGGCAGCTTTTGTCTCAGCTCCCGCAGGCGTTTTTTTCGGTCGGCAGCCTGTACCTCCAGACTCTCCCACTTCTGCAGGAGTGCCCGGCTGCCGGAGAGCCGGGACGCCTGGTCTGTCACCCGGGCAATCTGCTCTGTCAGGGATCGGTACTCCTCCCGGCAGCGCTTCTCCTCCAGGAGCACCTTCTCCTTTCTCTTAAGAAGGGCTTCCCTCTTATGTCCCGCCTGGAGGATCTTCTCCTGTATGCCTTTGATTTCTTTCTCCAGAGACTGCCTCTGCCTGGACGCCTCCTGCCGCCTTTCATAAATCTCACAGACCAGAGCCGCCTCCCGGCTTCTCTCCAGTCTCCCTTTCCGCTGCTCCACAGAGGGGGCTTTTGCCTGAAGCTCCGCGCGGTTCCTTCTCTCTTTTGCCAGCCGGGCGAAGCGGCTGTTCAACTCCTGGGCCACAGCCAGCTCCCGGTTCACCTTATCAAGTTCCCCGTCAAGCTCCCGGATCTTTTTTTCTGCAGCTGCCTCCCGGGATCTCCCGTATTGCAAGATCTGCCGGACTGCCTCCAGCCGCTCCTTTGGCAGGGCAGCCTCCGCCAGCTTCTCAGGGAGGCCCTCAGCCTCCGGGCAGAAGAGGCGGGACAGCTCCTGCTCCTCCTGCCTCTCCATATCCTTCATCTGCCCGTAGAGGGCGCCGGCCTCCTCGTGAAGCCTCTGCTCCACCCGGGCATAGAGGTCTGTCTGGAAAATCCGGGAAAAGATCTCCCTCCTCTCATCAGAGCGGGCAGACAGAAGCTTCAGGAATTCCCCCTGGGCAATCATGACTGTCTGGGTGAACTGCCCCGCGTCCAGGCCGATGATGTCCACGATCTTCCGGTTTGTCTCCGCCTTTTTCCCCGTAAACTCCGTGCCGTCGGGGAGAAAGAGGGTGACGGAGGACCGCTCCAGGGTCATTTTCCTCTCCCCGTCCTTCCCCCTTCTGCGGCTTGCCCTCTCGTATTCCGGGCTCCGCAGGATCCGGTAATCCTGCCCTTTGTACTGGAATGAGAACTCCACAAAGGTGGGGGTGTCCTCCGCCGCGTACTGGCTGCGCATCATCCGGCCCTCCCGCCTGCCCCCGCTTGTCTGGTCATAGAGAGCATAGGTGATGGCGTCAAAAATGGTGGTCTTCCCCGCGCCGGTGTCCCCGGTCACGAGGAAAATGCCGGGCCCTGCCTCTGAAAAATCGATCTCCTCCCTCCCGGCGTAGGATCCAAAGGCCGACATAACTAATCTCTGTGGAATCATTCCATCCCCTCCTTAAATATCTCTCTCATGATCTGCTCTTCCTCCTCATCCATGGGACGGTCCTGCATCTCCTCAAAAAACTGTCCAAACACCTGCAGAGGGTCGCGGGGCTCCAGGTCCCGGAGATTTTCCTCTCCTGACAGGCGGGCCCGGAGATTTTCCAGCCGCACCTGGAGAAGCCTTGGGAAGACTCTCTCCAACTGATCCACCGGCTCATAGAGGGCCTTCTCATCTGTCAGGGTGACGCTTACATAGTCCTGCCGGATCTCCTCTGCGGCGCCGGCCAGGATTTCCTCCAGCGTACCCTTTACCTCCCGCACGTCGCGCAGAGGCACAAGAGGCAGCTCTGTCCGCACAGGGGGCGTACCCTTTTCCCCCAGCTCCACCAGGGTCAGCGTCTTCTCATCCCTGCTCTCAGAGACAGAGTATTTCAGAGGCGTCCCGCAGTACCAGGCAGGACCCTCCCCCACCTGCTGCCTCCTGTGGATGTGACCCAGGGCACAGTAGTCAAAGGGGGAAAGAGCGGAGATATCCACATTGTCCAGTCCTCCCACCCGGACACTCTCCGACCCGGCAGCCAGAGGAGAGACCCCTGCCGCCGTGTAGAACTGGTGGGTGACAATGACGTTTCTCACGGAGGTGTCGATCTCCTCTCTGTCAACAAGTCCCCGGACCGCCCCGTCGTAATCCTCAGGGGCCTGATCCTGGGGGAAGACAGGACGCACATACCCGGGCTTTACAAAGGGGAGCAGATAAAAATGCACCTCCCCATGTTCGTCCTCCAGAGTCACCCTCTTCATCCTCTCCCCTTCCTTTGCGGGGGGCCTGCCGGCTATATGGATATGCTGCCTGCCCAGGATGGAGCTGGCGTAGTCCAGCCGCTCCGCCGAGTCGTGGTTCCCCGCGATGGCCAGCACCGGGATGGCGGGCCGGATATCCGCCAGCCTGGTGAGAAACCAGTCAAAGAGAGAGACCGCCTCAGCGGAGGGAACGGACCGGTCGTAGATGTCCCCGGCGATGACGATGGCGTCGGGCCTCCGCTCACGGGCCATGTCGGCGATCCGGTCCAGGATATACCGCTGATCCTCCTTCAGGTCATAGTAGTGCAGATGCTTCCCAATATGGAGATCTGATATATGAAAAAAACGCATGGTGTACGCTCCTCCTTTTTTGTAAAGTTGTAATACCGTGGCCGCGCAGCGGATTTCTGCGGTTCCGCAGAAACCGCTCTATGCGCAGGTATATTAACCACGATGTGGTCATTATACCATACCCCCACAGCCCGGGAAAGTCTCTGAAAGCCGCCCTTGCGGCCCATGCAACTTTCCTGTATAATACTGAAATTGAGTAACTACGAAAGAAGGGATTGTATGAAAATCATCAAACAGGTGGGCATCATTTTTCTGATCTGCTGGCTGGGCCTGGTCATTGAGGCGGCTCTCCCGTTCTCTTTTCCCGCCAGCATTATCGGAATGATCCTCCTTTTTCTCTGCCTGCTCCTTGGCATCCTGAGGATTGAGCATATACAGGAGAAATCCGACTTTCTCCTGTCCAATATGGCCTTTTTCTTTGTACCTGCCGGAGTCAGCATCATCAACTACCTGGACCTTTTAAAGAGCAGCCTTGTGCCTCTTCTTGTCGTCTGTGTAGTCTCTACCGTTATCACCTTTGCCGTGACAGCCTGGAGCATCCGTCTGACCATGCGGCTGATGAACAGGAGGGACAGATCGTGAAAGAAGTATTTTCGTCGCCGCTCTTTGGTATTTTTCTGAGCATCCTGGCCTTCTGGGCCGGGGAAAAGCTGCAGAAGAAGACGGGGCTGACCGCCTGCAGTCCGCTGCTCACAGCCATCGTGCTGATCATCGGCGTTCTCCTCCTATTCGACATCCCCTATGAGTCCTACAACGAAGGCGGGGAGATCATCAACATGTTCCTGGCGCCGGCCACAGCCTGTCTGGCTGTATCCATCTACACAAGGATCCGGCTTCTGAAGAGGCACTGGCTTCCCATCCTGGTGGGCTGCACCTGCGGCTCCCTGGCATCCATGGGGAGCATTTACCTGATGTGCACCCTCTTCCGCCTGGATGAGAAAATCACCCACTCCCTGCTGTCCAAGTCCGTCACCACGCCCATTGCCGTGAGCATCACGGAGCGTTTCTCCGGCGTGGTGCCTGTGACAGTGGTAGCTGTCCTCATCACCGGAACACTGGGAAGTATACTGGCCCCCTTCTTTGTCCGGATCTTCCGGGTAAAGGATCCTCTCGAGGCGGGTCTTGCCATCGGGGCCTGCAGCCATGCGGTAGGAACCTCCAAGGCGCTGGAGATGGGGGAGACGGAAGGGGCCATGAGCGGACTTGCCATCGGCATCTGCGGCATTATCACAGTCATCTTTTCCCTGTTTATCTGATTTTTCAGGCTGAAGAACACAAAAGGACACAGCCGGCTCTGCCCATATGCGGCGTCGCCGGCTGTGTCCTTTTGTTTTTGGCTCTCGCTTCAGATGTGACATCTGCAGATGCGATTAGATATGCTGTCGACATAAGAAATATTAACATAAGGCTTTATGTCGTGCAATAGGGTTCCGCGAAACGCGTCATTTTGTGCCGATTAGGCACTCTTCTCAAACTGTGAATTATACAGCTCCGCATAGAAGCCGTTCCTGGCAAGGAGATCTTCGTGTCTTCCCTGTTCGATGATATCTCCATCCTTCATGACAAGGATCATGTCCGCGTCCCGGATGGTAGACAGCCTGTGGGCGATGATAAAGCTGGTCCTTCCCTTCATGAGATTGTCCATGGCTTTCTGGATCCGCACCTCTGTCCTTGTATCCACAGAACTTGTAGCCTCGTCCAGGATCAGGATCCGGGGATCTGCCAGGATGGCTCTTGCGATAGTGAGGAGCTGCTTCTGGCCCTGAGACACATTGCTCGCCTCCTCGTTGAGGACCATGTCATAGCCTCCCGGGAGGGTCTGCACAAAGCGGTGCACATAGGCTGCCTTCGCCGCCTCCACCACCTCCTCGTGGGTGGCTGTAAGCCGGCCGTAGCGGATATTTTCCTCGATGGTGCCATTGAACAGCCAGGTGTCCTGGAGCACCATGCCGAACATCCTGCGCAGCTCACCCCTGTTGAAGTCCCGCAGATCGTGGCCGTCTATCTTTATGGAGCCGCTGTTTACATCGTAAAACCGCATGAGCAGCTTTACCATGGTCGTCTTTCCGGCGCCGGTAGGACCTACAATGGCGATCTTCTGGCCCGGCTCCACCTTTGCGTTGAAATCGTGGATAATAATGTGGTCCGGGTTATAGCCAAAGTGTACATGGTCGAACTCTACCCGGCCCTCCAGGTTTTCCGTGGACACCGGATTGGGAACTGTCTGCTCCTCTTCCTCCTCGTCCAGGAACTCAAAGACTCGCTCTGAGGCTGCTGCTGTGGACTGGAGCATGTTTGCCACCTGGGCCACCTGCTGGATGGGCTGGGTGAACTGCCGCACATACTGGATAAAGGACTGGATATCTCCCACCTGAATGGTATTACGGATGGCCAGATACCCGCCCAGAATGGACACTGCCACGTACCCCAGATTTCCCACAAACTGCATGATGGGCATCATCATACCGGAAAAGAACTGGGACTTCCAGGCGGACTGGTAGAGGATCGTGTTTGTGTCGTTAAATGTCTTGATAATGTCCTCTTCCTTATTAAATGCCTTGACAATATTGTGTCCGCTGTACACCTCTTCCACCTGGCCGTTGATGTGGCCCAGGTATTCCTGCTGATCCTTGAAGTACCGCTGTGAGTGCTTCACGATGACAGAGATCAGGCACATGGACAGGGGAAGGATCAGGATGGCAATGACCGTCATCAGAGGGCTGATGCTGAGCATCATCACGAGGACGCCTATGATGGTGGTCACAGAGGTGATCACCTGGGTGGCGCTCTGGTTCAGGCTCTGTCCCAGTGTGTCCACATCGTTGGTGATGCGGGAGAGGATCTCGCCGTGGGTCATTGTGTCAAAATATTTCACAGGCATGCGTCCGATCTTCTCGGAAATCTCTTTTCGAAGCCGGTACGTCATTTTCTGGGAGATCCCTGTCATAATGTACCCCTGTATGAAGGAGAGCGCTGCGCTGACTACATAGAGAGACAGCGCGCTTAAAAGGATCCGTCCCACCTTTCCAAAATCAATGCCGTCTCCACCGGACACGCGGCTCACAAGGCCGTTGAAGATCTCTGTAGTGGCATTTCCCAGGATCTTTGGTCCGATAATGTTGAAGGCTGTTCCTCCCACCGCAAAGAGCATGACAAAGAGGATCGCGATCTTGTAGCTTCCCATATACGCCATCAGCTTCTTCATAGTGCCTTTAAAGTCTTTTGCCTTCTCTCCCGGCATCATGTGTCTTCCGCCGCCCATATGTCCGTGTCTTTTTGTCTGTCTTGTCTCTGCCATATCAGACCGCCTCCTTCATGTCTCGTTCCAGTTCTTCCTCCGAAAGCTGGGAGGACGCGATCTGGTAGTACGCCTCACAGTTTTTCAGAAGCTCCCTGTGTGTTCCTATGCCCGCGATCTTTCCGTCATCCAGGACAATGATCTGAGCCGCATGGAGGATCGTGCTGATCCTCTGCGCCACGATAATGACCGCCGCATCTTTTGTTCTGCTGGAAAGAGCAGACCGGACTGCCGCGTCAGTCTTGTAATCCAGCGCAGAAAAGCTGTCGTCAAAAATGAAGACTCTGGGATGTTTTGCGATGGCTCTCGCAATGGAAAGCCTCTGCTTCTGCCCGCCGGACACATTGGATCCGCCCTGGGAGATGGGACTTTCATATCTCTTTTTCTTATTGTCAATAAATTCTGTAGCCTGGGCGATCTGAGCCGCCTCTTCCATTTCCTCCCTGGATCCTTCCGGATTGCCATAGAGGATGTTGGAGGCTATATCGCCGGAGAACAGCACGCCCTTCTGGGGCACGTAGCCGAGCTGGGCCCGGAGGTCATGCTGGGTAAGACTGCGGATGTCATGGCCGTCCAGGGTGATCTTGCCCTCTGTCACGTCGTAAAATCGCGGGATCAGATTAACGAGAGTGGATTTCCCGCTTCCCGTGCTTCCTATGATGGCTGTCGTCTGTCCGGGGCGGACGGTGAAGCTCAGATCCTGGAGCACATCCTCCTCGGCCCCCGGATAGCGGAAGGACACGTGGTCAAAGCAGATTTCTCCCCGGCAGTCCCCCACCTTCTCCGGCTTCTCCGGATCGCTGATGGAGGTGGAGCTGCGGAGCACTTCATCCACACGCTCCGCGGACACGGCGGCCCTGGGCAGCATGACGGAGATCATACAGATCATGAGGAAGGACATGATGATCTGCATGGTGTACTGGATAAAGGCCATCATGTCGCCCACCTGCATGGTGCCATCGTTGACGCTGTGGGCCCCGGTCCAGACAATGAGGACGGAGATGCCGTTCATCACCAGCATCATGACAGGCATCATAAAGGTCATGGCCCGGTTGACAAACAGGTTCAGCCTTGTCAGATCCTTATTGGCCTTGTCAAACCGCTCCTCCTCGTACCGCTCCGTGCCGAAGGCCCTGATAACCTGCAGGCCTGTCAGGATTTCCCTGGAAACAAGGTTCAGCCGATCCACCATCTTCTGGACGATCTTGAACTTGGGCATGACTACAAGGAAGAGAACGATCACTACCATGAAAATCAGAGCCACGCCAAGAGCGATGATCCAGGTCATATCCACATTTGTGTTCAGCACCTTCCAGATGCCGCCCACCGCCATGATGGGGGCGTACAGCACCATCCGCAGGATCATGACCGTCAGCATCTGGATCTGCTGGATATCATTGGTGCTCCTGGTGATAAGGGACGCTGTGGAGAATTTGTCGAATTCCCCATTGGAAAATCCGACCACCTTCTGGAAGACCTTTCCCCTGGTTTCCCGGCCCACGCTGGCCGCCACCCGGGAGGCCATAAGTCCCACCGTGATGCTGGCCAGCATGCCAAGCGCCGCCAGGGCGAGCATTTTTCCACCTGTGACCAGGATGTAGTGGGTCTGCATAGCATCCATGTCTATGCCAAGCTCCTCGTAGGCGGACTGGATATAGAGAGTGGCCGCCTGCTCTACCATGGTGTCCGGCATGCTGTCCATGCTCTCGTCCATCTGTGCCACCACCTGGTCTCTCGCGGCAGAGTCCATCATTTCCAGCATGTCAAATATGGTCATATCCGATAAATCCACGCCGGCCTGGGCCTGCATCTGCTGGCGCATGGTCTCCTCCATGGATTTGGAGGTGTCGCTGCCGCTCTCAAACCCTGCTGTAAGGAGCATGGGTTTGCCCATGATCTCCGCCAGGTCATCCAGCTCCTCTGTGCTGTCTTTTACCGTTTCCTTCAGTTCAAGAACTGTGCCGTCGTAGTCATATTCCCCTGCTTTGGCCTCCTCATAGGCTTCCCGCACGGTGTCCTGTTCGTCGGAGGGGACAAAAAGAAGCAGCCGTTCAAGCTCGTCGCCAGCGATCTGCTCCGGCACGCTCTCGTCCACGCCTCCCTGCTGAATTCCCACATTTACGATATCCGACGTGTAGGTCGGCAGAGACAGGTCGCACCATGCCTGCACGACCAGTACACACAGGATAGCCAGCACGGTACCTGCATGTGGTTTCAGAAATTTTAATAGTTTTCCCATAAATACTTGTCACTCCTTTTTTGCTCTGGGTTAAAAATTCTTTTCCGGATGCAGCCGGCGCATGATTTCACTCAGATCCATGTCCTTCAGCTCCTTGGAGTCCATGATATTCTCCTCGATCTGCACGAGAAACCTCCGCAGGAGGAGCCTTTCCTCCTCCCGGAAATCCTGCAGGGTGATCTCCTCTGTCTTCCGGAAGAGCTGCTTCAGATCCTCTATGCGGCTCTTTCCCATATCTGTCAGATGGATCCGGGTCTTTCTCTGGTCGTCCGGATCTGCCTCCTTTTTGACCAGCCCCTTCTCCTCCATCTTCCGGAGAGCCACATTCATGGAGGGCGGTGTGATGCCTACCCTCCCGGAGAGCTGACGCTGCGTCAGATTGCCGTACCGTTTCAGGATAAACAGGATCGCCGCCTGCCCCAGGTTCATGTCAAATCGCTCCAGCAGTGAGACCGTCTGGTATTTCAGCAAATGCGCGCTCTTCATCAAAAGCATCTGAATAGGCATATTTCTGCTGTCCAAAAAAATAACACCTCACTTTTCATTAGTTATCTAACGGATATTCTAGAGATATGCCCATAGTAAGTCAACACATGAAGATAATTCTTTATCATTTTTTAATAATTTCTCACAAAAAATCATTTTTTAAACTAACGAAAAAACGCAATTTGGGACGTAATACTTTTAAAAAGTATTACGTCCCAAATTAGCGTTCTTCGTTGAACAGGCGGCGGATGCGCTCCTCAATGCCGTGCTCTGTGATGTATTGATATACGGCCCGGGGGACCAGATGCTCCCACTCCTGGCCTGTGGCGATGCAGCTCCGGATCCAGGTGCCGGTGACGCCGCACTCCTCCTTGCTGCGACGCCAGAGGACTTCCGTCTTCAGATCCAGCCCCTTCAGGATCTTCAGCTTCTCCTCGTCCCAGCCGTCGCAGATCCCCAGATAGTAGACCCCGTCGGAGGGCGTATACTGGGTGATGTACTCGGGGCGGTGGATGGGGAAGGGGACGATCTCATAATCGCCAAGGGGCACATTGAACTCCTCCATGGCTCCCCGGATCATCTCATAGCGCTCCAGATAGGTCAGCGGATTGGCCGCCGGCGTGGAGCGTATCTCATCGTTCACCGACTCCCTCACGCAGGAGGGATCCGGGTTGGTGATCCCGATGTACAGCTTCCGGCACCGCATTTTCGCGGCCAGGACATACTCAATATGCTTCAGGTGCGGGATCTGAAATCTCGCATTTACAACTCCTTTTTCAACCATAACAAACCTCTTTCGTATAATGCAAATCAAACCTAATGACAGTAACTGTAAACGAAACTTGTTCTTTTCCCGGCAATGTACTAAAATGATACCAGCATAAACACACAGGAGGTATCACACCTATGACCGTACAAGAAGACCAGGCATTTCTTGAAAATGCGCTCCCCTTTTTCCCCCGCCTCTCTCCCTCGGAGAGATCGCTGCTGTTGCAGAGCACCACGTCCGTTTCCTATAAGAAGGGAGCCTCCATCCACCGGGCGGACTACAAATGTCTGGGGCTTCTCCTTGTAAAAACAGGATCCCTGCGGGTGTACATCATGTCCGAAGACGGCAGGGAGATCACCCTGTACCGCATCTATCCCGGGGAGCTGTGCATCCTCTCCGCCTCCTGCGTCCTGTCCTCCATTACCTTTGACGTGTACATAGACGCCGTGGATGACAGCCAGGTCCTGCAGGTCAGCTCCGCTGTCATCTCCCTTCTGATGCACGACAACATCTACGTGGAGGCCTTTGCCAACAAGGCGGCGGCCGAGCGCTTCTCGGACGTCATGTGGGCTATGCAGCAGATCCTATTTATGAGCTTTGACAGGCGCCTTGCCATCTTTCTTCTGGACGAGTCCGCCTCCCTTGCCACAGACACCCTCTCCCTGACCCACGAGCAGATCGCAAAGCTCATGGGCAGCGCCCGGGAGGTGGTGACCCGGATGCTGAAATATTTCTCCCAGGAGGGCTATGTATCCCTGGCCAGGGGCAGCGTCACCATCCTGGACAAAAAGGCTCTCCGGAAGCTGGCTGACTCTGCGCAATAGCCGCTCCCTGGCCCGCTGGTCTATTCATAGGTCTCTATTCATAAGTCTTCATGGCGGCCTCCACCGCCTGGATGACGGCTGTACGAAGGCCTGCTCTCTCAAGGGCGGCCACGCCCCGGATAGTGGTGCCTCCCGGGGAGCACACATCGTCCTTCATCTGTCCCGGATGCTTTCCCTGGTGGAGCATCAGCTTCCCTGTGCCAGCCATCATGCCCGCGGCCAGCTCGTAGGCCTGAGGCCTCGTAAGCCCGTACATGACGCCCGCATCCCCCAGCGCCTCTATAAACATGCTGGCAAAGGCAGGCCCGCAGCCGCTGATGGTGTTGGCGATGTTGACTTTCCCTGTCTCCACCTCCACCGCCATGCCGATGTCAGACAGCAGGGAGAGGAAAAATGCGTGCTCCTCCTCCGTGAGGGAATGTCTCTTCTCGCAGGTGTAGATCCCCTCCCCCACTGCCGCCGGGGTGCTGGGGATGGCCGTGATGTGGTGGATGCCGGGCCCCAGCATCTCCTCAAAATCGTCGAACATGACGCCTGCCGCCACGGACCAGAGGACTTTTCCCGCAAAAAGGCCCTTCAGGGGCTCCAGCACCGCCCCGGCCATCCAGGGCTTCACCGCCAGCACTACAAGATCCGACTGCTCCACCACCTCTTTGCTGTCCCGGCAGGCTCTCATTCCCCTCGCCTCCGTGTTCTTTTTCAGCTTTTCCCGGTTCACTGCGCAGGCGCACATCCTGGACGGCTCCAGTGTGCGGGTGTACAAAAACCCATCCGCGATAGCCTGTCCCATATTTCCAAATCCGATAAATCCAAGCTTTACCTCTTCTCTTGTCATACCATACCTTCCATACGGGCGTCCTCATTCTTTTCCCGCGTTTTCTTATCTTTTCTTATCCTGATGCTATTGTAACAGTCAGTAGGACGCCTCTATCTCCTTTATCTTCTCATATAAAAATCTGTTGGCCAGCACAGGGATGCCGTGCCTCTCGGCCATGGGGATCACAGTCCCCGCAAACATCTCCACCTCCGAGGGCCGCCTGGACACAGCGTCCTGGCGCATGGAGGGCATGCCCTCCGGGGAGAGGGTGCGAAGGATGGCGATGTACTCCTCCAGATCCTCCTCTGTCAGCCGGATGCCCTCCGCACCTGCAAGGGCGATCACCTCCCGCATGGCGGCCAGCATAGTCTCATGGGCCCGGCTTCCCTCCTCCAGGGCTCCGCCGTAGTTGGTCTCAAAGTCCATGCATGTCTGATTGACTCCCACGTTCAGCATGAATTTCCCCCAGAGCCTGCGGAGGATATCCTCCTCCACTGTGTAGGGCATCTTTATCTCATCAAAGTAGGCTGCCACCTGCTCCAGATTCTCCTTCTGAGAAGCGTCCTCCGCGCCGATCCGCAGCTCTCCCATTTTTGTGTAGGTCAGCTTACTGCCAAATTTCATGGCGTCCATTCCCTGTGCCACCGTGTCGATCAGCCGCCCATGGCCATACCGCTCCCCGATAATCTTCTCACTGCTTATACCGTTCATCACAGAGAGGATGACCGTATTCTCTCCCACACAGTTTTTCATGGTGTCGAGAGCTCCGGCCCCTTTGCGGAGGCGATCTGGTCTCCGTAGAGAAGGCCCAGGGCACCCATTCCGATGATCGCTGTTCTCTCCATCATCCTCTTTCCCTCCTGCTCTTTTGTCTCCTGTAAAACAGGATACCACGGACCGGAAGGCATGTAAAGAAAAGCCGCCCGGCCGGGGATCATTTCCTCCTCCCCGGCCGGGCGGCCTCTCCTGTTTTCCTGTCTATTTTTTTGAGGGTCTTTTCTTTCTCTGTTCTCTTCGGTCTGTCAGTCGGTTTGTCAGCAGCACGGCCAGATATCCCAGCAGGGCCGCCGCCAGCAGAACGCCGTTGACAAGGTTCTGGGAGGGCGCCTGCCTGTGCAGTGCCAGCCGCAGAATAAAAGCCGGCCTTGTCAGGAGATCCTTCCCGTAGATAAACTGGTAGACCAGTACTGCCGCCAGTGTGCAGACCACCAGATTGACCAGGCTGAACAGGGCCCCTGCCCTCCTCCCTTTCAGGAAGGTAATGCCCCACAAAAGAAGGGCGCCCCCTGCGAACACAGCCAGGAACAGGGTGCCCATATTGACCTTCATGCAGATCACCACCGAGTTGACACAGAGCACCGTGGCCAGGCACGCCCAGATCAACCCGTTATAGACAGCTCCTGTGACCCTCGCCATCACTCCTCAACCGTAAATGTGGCGATGATGTGGGTTCCCTTGGCAGGCATCTTGTCAGAGGGTCCGAAGGTGATCTCCTCCTGATACTGGTAAGCCGCGTTGCTCGTGATGCCGGCCGGGCAGCTCTCCAGGCACATGATACAGCCTGTGGCGTACTCCTGGTTCACCTCCAGGTTGCCGCCGAAGCGCATGTCCATATCCCTCTCCTCGGAGGCCGTAAACAGATCCGCAAAGGAGCAGTTCTCTGTGCCGATCTCCACATTTACATCCAGTCCGGTTCCCTCAATGATGCCGTCCGGATCGTCCAGAGCGATGTTGTTGCCGTCCTGGGCGCCCAGCTGCTTCAAAGCCTCATAGAATTCCTTCGTGTCCGCTGTTGTGGTAAATAAGGTCTTATCCGCATTGGATCCCTCCTCATTTACGATGGCGTGGATTGTCGACTTGTCATAGCCGGTGGAAAGAATGTTCATGGAGATAGTCTTTGCCTCCTCATTTACCACCATGGACGTATCGTCCACTTTAATGGTAAAGGTGACATCTGTCCCCTCCTCCGGCATGCTGTCGGAGGGTGTAAACTCAATAGGCTCGTTGTACTGGTACGCCGCGTCGCTGGCAATACCTACAGAACAGCTCTCCATGCAGAGCAGGCAGCCTGTAGCATACTCCTGATTGAGGGCCACGTTGCCGCCAAAGCGCATATCCATCTCCCGCTCCTCGGAGGCTGTGATCAGATCGTATGTATCATACTCTGTCCCGTCCACTGTGATGGACACATCCAGGCCGCTGCCCAGAATGGTGCCGCTCTCCGCGTCAACAGGAATATTGTTTCCCGGAATACCTCCCAGCTCCACAAGGGCGTCGTAGAAGTCCATTGTGGACGCCTCTGTGGTGAAAAATGCGCTCTTGGCGTTGCTCCCCGACTCATTGACGAGCAGATGGATAGAGGACTCAGTGTTTCCTGTAGCTGTGGCCTGTACCGTGATAGTTTTAGACGCCTCGTCCACGGTCAGGGCATCTGTACCCTCCTGGGTCTCCCCCTGCGCCTCCTTCGTCGTCTCCTCTGCACTGTCACTGCCCGTGTCCTTCTGGGCTCCGCACCCGGTTATTCCCAGCGTCAGAAGCAGGGCGAGAAATACTGCTGTTTTTTTCATAAACCTCTCCTCCTTTGTCAAAAAGTGAACAATATTTCTTCTTTATCTTAACCCTGTCGCCTCCTAAAGGCCAATCGGTATTTATTATATATCATCTCATATATTCATTTTTTCTATATATGGCAGGGCTGCAGAAATTCCCTGACCTTGCGGCCGCAAAATAAAAAGCAGAGACCTCTCATCCCTGCTTTTCTCTCCTGCTCCCACCAACCGCAGCCGGGGAACAACATCTGTTACATTTTTAGGAATTCAAGCCTACACGCCCAGCAGATCCTTGATCTCCTCCTTGCCCTGGGCGCCGATGGCCATGTTCACCTTCTTGCCGTCCTTGAATACAATGAGAGTGGGGATGGACATCACTCTGTACTGCTTTGCCAGCTCCATCTCCTCGTCCACATTGACCTTGCCGATCTTCACGCCTGTCAGCTCATCAGAGAGCTCCTCAATGATAGGGCTCACCATCTGGCATGGGCCGCACCAGGTTGCCCAGAAGTCTACCAGTACCGGCACGTCTGACTGTAATACCTCTTTTTCAAAATTGTCCTTTGTAAAATGTAATGCTGCCATATTATCAATTCCTCCCTTTTGGATTTGTTTTTTTGTTTCTGTCTCTATTATACACGATCCGGGAGGTTTTTCTGTAACCAGGTCACATTCTTTACAGTTTTTTCATATTCTCAGGTTTTTGTAGATCGGAAAGCTTCCTGTCCTGCCCGCTCTGCGGCGTTTCCCGAAGCAGGGGCAGCTCCACAAGAACCTGCGCGCCGCCTTCGCACAGATTGGCAAGGCGGATGCTCCCGCCTGCCTCCTCTGCAAAAGTGCGGGCAATGTAAAGCCCCATGCCGTAATGCCCCTTCCGCCTGGCCTCCCCGTCCTGGTAGAAGCGCTCCGTGGCCCGCCAAAGGGCCTCCCTGGAAAAGCCGGGGCCCTCGTCCTCCACAGCCACCGTGAGCCTTCCCTCCCCGGAGGGGGCGAAGGTGGTCTCTGCCCTCACCTGCACCTTCCCCTTTTCCGGGGAGTGATCCACTGCGTTGGAGATCACGTTCAGCACAGCCCGGGAGAGCCTTTTTTTGTCCCCCTCCAGAACCCAGCCCACGCCGCCGTCTGCTGCTTTTGCCTCACAGCCCCTTGCCGCGCTGCTCCGGCAAATGACCTGCACCTGTCTGGATCTTCCAAGGGCCTGGGCCCTCTCAGCTATCTCCTCCATCCAGGGGCGAACCGGGAAGAGCTCCCGCCCGCCGTCCGCTGCCCTGGCGGAGTCCTTTTTCCCTCCCGCCGGGCCCATGGCCTCCTGGAGGATGGACAGGTAGGCCTCTATGTCTTCTACATTATCCAGGATCTCCCTGTCCCACTCCCGAATCTCCCGGATGTCCTCCGTCTCCAGAAAGAGCTCCGCGTTTCCCCGGATAATGGTGAGGGGCGTGCGGATGTCGTGGGCCAGGGCGCACACCTGCTCCTCCTTTTTTGCCTCCAGCTCCCACTGCTCCCGCAGGGATTTGCGGAGGGCTTCCTTCATTTTATAAATAGCTCCCAGCACCTGGTCGATCTCCCGGATATCCGAGCGCTCCCTCTCAAAATCCAGGTCCTCCCTCTCCACCCGGGCGGCGGCCCGGGACAGCACCAGAAGACGCCGATCCACATATCTGCCAAAGAACCGGGGCACCACCACTGTCAGCGCTGCCAGAAGAAGGCCCAGAACCGCCAGAAAGAGAAGCTCCGCATTGGGGAATATGGTGCGCAGAGCGGGAGAGACAAATTTCGCCATCACCTGGTAGCTGATGAAGGCGATGTTGCCGTTGTCCTTTTCTATTCTCTGCCAGAATTTACCGTACAGTCCGGTTGTCTGCCAGTCTCGCCCCTTCTCCCACACCGCTCTTTGCTCCTGCCCCGATAGGGTGCCGTAGAGATAGGATCCCTCCCTGCTGTATACGCCGTAGGAGCAGGTGTCCGGCAGAAGCTCTCCCTCCACCTGGCCGCCTGTACGGATGGCCTGGGAGGCCGCCATGATCTGGTTCTGCTCATAGGAGGGGATGCGGATGCAGTCGAGGGCGATGAGTGCAAAATAGAGTCCTATGACCACGCAGGCCAGCAGAGCGGCTCCGGTCCCGTATCCCAGGAGGAACCTCACAAAGATTGCATGCAATCTTTTTTGTCTTGGATTTTTCCTGTTTTTAGTCATTTTCAATTTCTCCATTTATAGCCCATTCCCCACACTGTCTCCACAGGCTCACAGCCTGCCTCCCGGCATTTTGCCCGGATGTTTTTTATGTGCTCCGTGATGGCGGAGCTGTCGCTCTCCCCATCGTATCCGAAGACATGTTCATAGATCTGCTCCCGGGAAAACACCTGCCCCCGGTGGAGGGCCAGATACTCGCATATCTCGTACTCGCTTTTCGTGAAGGGCAGCTCCCTCTCCCTGTACACTGCCCGCTTTTCCCGCAGATAGAACCGCACATCGCCGGCTATCACCGCGTGGGTCCTCTCCCGCCTCTCCCGGCGGATGTGAGCCTGTACCCGGGCGCGGAGCTCTCCTATGCCAAAGGGCTTGCGGATATAGTCGTCGGCTCCCAGCCCCAGTCCCCGCATAAGATCCTCCTCCCCGGTCTTTGCCGTGAGAAAGAGGACCGGGCAGTCCACCTCCCCCCGGATGCGTCTGCACAGGGAAAAGCCGTCCATCCCCGGCATCATCACATCCAGGAGGATCAGATCATACTGTCCCAGCCGAGCGGTGTCGATCGCCAGCGGGTCGCTCAGCGCGTCCACATGGCAGCCATCCTTCTCAAGAGCCCGCCTTATGACCCGCAAAATCCCCTCCTCATCGTCTATCGCCAATATATGCACTCCCATATTCTCCCTCTCCCACTAAAAATTCTTTCTCCCCATCCAGAGCAGCGACGCCCCGAAGATGAGGGCTGTCAGCCCGCCGCACACAACAAGCGCCGGCCATGCGTTTCCCGTAAGAACGGCCCGGTCCACGGCGCCCAGGCTATATACTAGCATAAAATCACACCATCTGCCACCAAAGGACCAGGGCAGATACATCCAGATCCCCTCGCCCATACCTGTCAGCATGAGGAAGGCCAGGATGGCACCTCCCACGCCCACACCAATGCTGGCTCCCCTCCCGAACTGGGCAGCCAGGAACAGGTGGAGCATGTACACAGGCGCCTGGCAGATCCAGATTACCGCCGCCTCCAGAAGATATACCTTCATGGAAAATACATTCCCCCCGGGGAGCAGGTGGAACAGAGCCCCAAATCCCAGAGCGGCGATGAGGGCGGCGATAAGGCCCAGGGCCATGAGACAGAGCCATTTGCCAAGGAGAGCCTGCCAGCGTCTCCCAGGCAGCAGAAGAAAGTTCTGAAATCCACTGTTCCTCTCCATCTCCACCGCCATGCCGCAGATGAGCCCTGCAAGAAAGGGCCAGATGCAGGCCAGCACCTCCAGGTAGGCCTGGGCCTTTGCCCCGCTCTCCCAGGCGGAAAAGCTGTAATATAGAAGGAACACCGCCATGCCCACAAGGGGCAGGATAAGGTGTACCCACAGGATGGAGGTGTGGGCGTATTTGCGCATCTCCCCGCAGAAAAGTCTCACACAGGATCTCATGCCTGCACCGCCCCCTTTCTCTCATACCACCTTCGGGACAGATACCAAAGAAAAACCAGAAGGGCCAGGCAGAGCGTCAACCCCGGAAGGATGGCGGAGGTGTCCAGCAGCTCCGGGGAGTAGGTGGGGATCCCCGGCCGGGCCGGCATATTGTTGGGGAGAACTCCTATGACCGCGCACATCAGCCTGGGAAGGACCGCATAGGGGTCTGCCATCCAGAAGGATGTGACGGCTGTGAGGACGCCGCTGGTGGCCAGGGCCACGTTTATGATAAGGGCCGGGAGCATGCCAAGTCTCTGCCCCATCCACAGGCAGAGGGGCACCTGCCAGATGCCGGCCGCTGTCATCACAAGAACCGCCGCCAGCGTCTGTGTCCAGGACACCTGGAGCGTCTGCTCTATCCCTACCGCCGGCAGGAGGATATTTCCCAGCACCCAGGCCAGGACGCCCACCAGGATGTTGGCCTTTGCCGCCGCCAGGGCGCAGGTCAGGATTTTGGCGTCCCACACCCGGGCCGGACGGACGGGGAGGGACAGGACTGCCCGGCTCCCCAGCTTTGCATCTTTTGCCGCTGTCATGCAGCAGACAAGAGAGAGCATGCCCGGATAGAGCCCCACATACCACCAGTTGTAGCCGCTGATAGTGCCGTAGCTCCTGCTCAGCCAGAAGGCCACGGCCAGGGTGACCGCGGGCATGAACAGCCACAGCTTTCCGGTGCCGCTGCGGCGGTATTTCATGGCCTCCGCCCGGCACAGACTCCAGAGAGATATTTTTTCAGAAGACATCCTATTCCCGCTCACGCCTGCCAGCCCCCTCTCCGGTTCTTCTCCACCACTTTCCCAAAGAGCTCCTCCAGATGCCCTCTCCCTGGCATCCCTCCCTGGTAGCCCAGAACGCCTCCTGCCAGGATGCCGATGTGGTCCGCCATCTGCTCCACCTCTCCCAGGATGTGGCTGGATATGAGCACGGTCATGCCCCTGTCCGCAAAGCCCCTCAGCATGGCGCGCAGCTGCTGGATGCCAAAGGGATCCAGGCCGTTGGTGGGCTCGTCCAGTATGAGAAGGTCCGGGTCCGGCAGAAGGGCCGCCGCAATGCCCAGCCTCTGCTTCATACCCAGGGAAAATTTCCCCGCCCGCTTCTTCCCCGTATCCGTCAGCTCCACAATCTCCAGCACCTCATCGATCCGGCTCTTTGGAAGCCCCAGGACAGTGGTGCGCACAAGGAGATTTTCCCGGGCGCTCAGGTTGTCGTAGATGGGCGGCGTCTCTATGAGGACTCCGGTCCTTCTTAAGTCCTGCCTCTGCCAGGGCTTTCCCTCAAAGAGCACCTCCCCCTCGTCCGGCCTCATCATGCCGGTGATAATTTTCAGCAGCGTGGACTTCCCGGCGCCGTTCGGCCCCAGCAGCCCGTAGACGCACCCTCTGGGGATGCGGACCGCCACCTTGTCCAGGGCCCGCGCCTCGCTGCCCCGGAACGTCTTTGTCAGTGATCTTGTCTCTAACACGATTGACTGCATATTCTTCTCCTCCATTTTCTTTTGGAATCGCCCCTTGACCGGGGCCTCCCTGCCTTACATCCGAAAGTATAGAGAGTGGTTATAAGGAATTTATAAGGATGGAGAAAATATGGTATAATGACTACATTGTAGTCATTATACCTGCGCATAAAGCGGTTTCTGCGGAACCGCAGAAATCCGCTGCGCATCTGCCGGAGCCCCATGGCGCTGTGCGGCCATGGTATAATGGCTTACAGAACAGGCTTTCAAATGCCGGAAAAGGAGCTGACATTTGTCACAGCCCCTGCCTTCGGGGCACAGGGCATCGGACAGGCTGCCTTTTGGTCGTCTACACGCTTATTCGGTACGGCATGTTTGTCTTCGGAGCCAAAGCTCCCAAAAAATGATCAACCATCAACCTACCGTGTGGATGGTTCCCTGATAGCTCTCCTTGAAGGTCCATCCGCCGGTCACATCAGTGCTCGTAAAGACAGCCTTTGTGTTGCCGGCTGTCCCCTGTCCCAGGGTCAGTGTGAACACACCGTCCTCCTCTGTGAGAGTGTCCACCTTGTCCAGAAAGCTTACGCTGGAGGGAAGGCTCTCCCAGGGGAGGACAAGCTCTGTAAAGGAGGCGCCTCCGTCAGTAGTCACGCGAAGAGCCGGATACTGCTCGTCCCCGTTCACCGTCTGGAGGCTCGCCACACCGTTTGAGGTGTCCGCAAAGGCAAGGCCGTCCAGCATCATACTGTCCTCATAGAGGCTGGTGGAGGAGGTCCATGTCGCTCCCCCGTCATGAGTCCAGTACACATAGACAGCGCCCCCTGTCCCCATAGTCCAGTCTGTCCCAAGCCCCGCGTAGCCGTTCTCACGGTCCAGGAACCGGACGATCCTTCTCGTGCAGAGCCTTGGCATGTAGTCTGTAAAGGGAATATCCTCCCAGGTCTGCCCTCCGTCCCCGGAGAGGCGGAGCACAGGCGTCTGCCCGTAAAACACGGCGTAGAGGCCGTTTTCCTTGTCCCCGTAATAGCTGTCCTCAAAGAGCAGTCCGCCCCGGCCGTAGGTCTCCACTGTCTCATCTACCTGCTCCTCGGTGAGCCCTGTATCAACCCAGGTCTCTCCCGCGTCTCCTGTCAGGAGCAGTTCCCCTCCGTTTAGCCGGTAATCCATCATCATCACAGACTCCGGGTGCCCCGCCAGGGCCTCCTGGTCCGCAGCCTCACAGTAGTATTCCAGGCGCTCTCCTGTGGCTCCGGTGCCGTCCGTCAGAGAGATGACCATAGCGGAGGAGCCGTCGCTGACACCGCCCTCTCCCCGCTCATACTCCTCCCAGGTGAGCACCGGGAAATCCTCTCCCCCGCTTCCGTCCAGCACAGGAGTCCCGGCGGGGAGCTGGGTGTCCTGCTGGTACTCTACCTTATATCGGTCAAAGGAGAGGAGGCGGATCTGGGCCTCAAAGGGAATTCGCCGGATCTGGCTGTCGATATAGGCAAAATCCGCGTTGGGGTCATAGTAGGTGGGAAGAGCCGTCTCACTGTACTCCCGGCAGGACAGCTCCCCGGCTTCCTCATCCCAGGTGTAGCCCACGTGGGAAATGTACTGGTCCTGGCTGTCAAAGCCGATGACTGTCAGGGTGAAGTCCGTCACCTCTCCCTCCTCTGTGATGTCCGCCCCCAGATAGGCGATATTGCAGTTTTCCGGAAACTCCTCCGTCTCCCTCACTTTATCCAGGATGGAGGAAAGTCCCTCCTGCTCCAGTGTCTCTTCTCCTCCCCGCTCTGTCCACGTTTTTATCAGAAACGCCGCCAGGGCCGCCGCGACCAGTATAGCCGCCACAAGCAGGATCTTCTTTTTTCCCTTCATAGTCTGTCCCCTTTCTGATCCTATACTGTCTGTCCTACGCTCTGTCCGCCAGGGCGGCCGTCTGTGCTATCCGGCCGCCCCGTCCATGACTCTTCTGAGTGTCACCGGCGTGGTGTCCTTCATGCTGACCCGGCACAGAGTGACCGTTCCCCCGTCATTTACCGTTGTCTCCCCGCTCTCCAGGATGCAGTCACGGTTCAGCACAAGAGTCCATTTCGGCCCCTGGCCTGGCAGGACGAGGGCCAGCGTCCCGTACTGCAGGCAGTCCTCATATTCGTAGAACTCCGTCCCTCTCGGAGTTTCAAGGATGATCCCTCCATCCGGACCGCCTGTCAGCTCCAGACGGTACCCGTCTTCTCCCACCCATGTGCCAAGGAGGGCATTTGACACATAGTAGTAAGCGACGCCATCGCTCCTGTCCCCGTAGGTGGCCACAAACTGATGCACGCCGCCGTCCTCCTCAGACTCATAGGTGACCGCGCACACATCCTTCTCAAGCCACTGGGTCTTCACCTCCCCCGCGACCGTAAAGGGAATCTCCTCCGCCGGTCGGACAAAGGGGCCGGCGGCAGGCCGGTACAGCCTTGCCGCCCCGCTGTCCTCCCTGATCTTTAGAACCATACAATTGCCTGAAAGCCCAGGCGAAAGGCGGATGACCTCCCTTTGATCTGTCCCTGTCAGGAAGGCCGCCGCCAGGTTGCCGCAAAAAAGAAGGCCAAAGACTGCCGCCACAGCCGGCTTCAGGGCAAAACGTCGCAGCCGGCGGACACAGATGCCGCCCAGCAGAAGGAAAAGAAGAGCTCCTGCGTTTACCACATAGAACATCCACCAGGCCATGTACTCAATCTGGTACCTCCCCCGGTTCAGAAGGAACCAGACCTGCAGGGCCAGGCAGAGCACCCCCAGCACAAGCAGCACCCACCCGGCTCCCTCAGACAGATAGCCGCCCAGCGAACAGGTCTTTTGGAAATTTATCTGTTTCTTTTGATCGCTTTTTTCTATCACATATAATGGATTGGTTTCTCCGACAGTCTCATAGGCACTCTCCTTGGATCCGCCACGGAGGATCTCCTCCACAGGCACCTCCAGCACCCTGGCAAGCTCAAGAAGGACGCTGATATCCGGCATCCCCTGGCCTGTCTCCCATTTGGAGACGGCTTTGTTGGTCACCCCCAGCCTGTCGGCCAGCTCCTTCTGAGTCATCTGCTTCCTTTTCCTGCAGGCCGCAATATATCTGCCTGTCTTTTCCGCATCCATACACCTGCCTCCCTTCGCTGTTTCTGCTCCTATCATACCCCGGCCCAGGAAATCTGGCAATATACGCAGGGAAGAGCGGGAGTCCACGGACAGTGGAGTCTCCCGCTCTTCCCTGCTTTTCAGCCCTTCCGGACTTTTATTTTCTATTCCCCAATCACCTGTCCGGCCAGCTCTTCATACCAGGAGAGGGTGGTCTCCTCCTGGCGGCTGTTTGCGAACACAGTCATGTCGTCGAGCTGTATCTCCAGGATGGGCTCACATCCCGTGTACAGGAACATCATGCATCTTCCTGTCTCCTTTCCCCTGAAGTATCCCACATGATACTCCTCCGTGCTGCCTCCGTTTGTTCTTGTAAAATTTTCCTCCGGCATACTGTCCAGGAGCTCCACGGACCGGATCCTGGCCCTGTCAAAGGAGCAGTCGTACCCGGCCGCCTCAAAGGTAAAGGTGTCCCCCTCCTGTGTGAACACCACCTCCACGTTGACAAAATCTGACAGGAGCACCGCGGTCCAGACCAGGCCGCCCAGGATGACAGCCGCCAGGACTCCTGTGATCACCTTGGCCGCCGGCCGCCCGTAGTTCATGGACATGTTCATGCTGTTGAACCTGTCCTGGACGAAGAGATGCCGGTCGCCCGGATTGTTGTACCAGCCCTTCTTCCAGTACTCGTCATCGTCAATGCAGCAGGCGGAGGTGTCCGCCTCCAGCACCTCCCTGCGCTTTCCCACGGACAGTCCCAGGGGAAGGAGGAGGACGGCGACGGCCAGGAATATAAGCCCTGTGTAGATAACATACACAGCTCCCGGCATGTCCGGGCCGTACCGGTAATAGGCGATGGCCATGAAGATCCAGGAGACGCCGTTTGCCCAGGAGGCGTACACAAGCCCCTCGGTCCAGGACCGCTTCGTCAGCTGGTTGGCCGCCAGATTGATCTGGCTGTCCTCGCTGTACACCCGGTTGGGACGGCGCTCCACTCCCACATGCATGGCCAGGAAGAGAAGGCAGAGCCCCACGCCGGTCCCGTAGAGCAGCCAGAAGGGCCAGGCCTCCGGGGTGTCCACCTGGAATTTTCTCTCCGCCACGGCCACGAAATACGCTGTGGCCACGGTCAGAACAAGGATGGGCAGATGCCACTTCCAGTCAAGGGACAGCTTCGAGGAAGCCGCCGAGACGGCTGTGTCAATGCGCACGATCTTCCTGCTCCTCTCATCCATCCAGCCGTTCTCCATCTTCAGCCTGTACATCCGCCTGTGGGGGACGATGATCAGATACTCCAGACCGCACACGTACTCCAGCAGCCAGAGCATCCACACGATGAGAAAGGCCATGTAGTCCAGAAAGCAGACAAAGCAGATGAGAAAGCTGGCCGCCAGGTTGATCCGGTGGAATAGGATCCAGCTTTTTTTATGCCTTTCACAGAGCTCCCTCACCCGGGGGTGCTGGACACAGGTAGCCGGAATATGGACCCCCAGCACCATCCCCTCCCGGTATTCCCACAGCTTTCCGTAGGAGTACTGGCAGAGTGGGACAATGATCAGATTGCAGACAAGAAAAATAAAAAACATGGCAATTTTCATCCCTTACCCCTCACTTTCCGCCGGGTGCATACTGGCAAACATCGCCTCACAGATGCCCATGAACTCGTCCTGTTTCATTCCCTTCAGGCAGGCCTCCGCCGACAAAAGCTCCAGCTCTGCCTCCAGCTTTTCCCGAAACCTCTCTTCCGCCTGCCCGGCCGGCAGGACCGTGGCCCCCTTCCTCCGGTCGATCTCGATAAAGCCCTCCGCCTTCAGGATCTGATAGGTCTTGTTGACCGTCATGGTGTTGATCCCCGCGTCCCGGGCCATCTGCCTCACGGAAGGGAGAGTCTCCCCGGCCCGCAGCTCCCCTCTCCCTATGCCTGTGACGATCTGGTTGCGAAGCTGCACGTAAATCGGGGTCTCACTGCTCATATCCAGCGAAATGATCATGGCTGACACCTCCTCTTTGCAATCCCATTTTCCCCTTTGTAATCTATGCCACTATAAAAAAAGTATTATCTGTATTACATTATATAATACAGATAATACTTTTTGGCAAGTACTTTTAGAAAGAAAGATCGCTGTCACAGCGCTTCTCCTGTCTTTATTTTCCATTCTTTATCTTTAATAGAAGGGATAGAAGACAGGCAGGAGTACCATGCTGACCACAAAGCACACAGCGCTGACTGCCAGGCCCGGTTTGATGAAATCCTTAAATCTCACATTTCCCGGCTCCAGGATCATGGAGTTGGCAGGAATAGCCATGGGTGTGCACACCGCCACGCTGCTGGCAATAAACACAGCGATAACCACCGCCCGTGGATCTGCTCCGAGGGCTTCCGCAATAGTCCAGGCAATAGGACACAGAAGGGTGCAGGCAGCCGTGTTGCTCATCACCTGTATCAGTCCCCATGTCAGGATCCAGAGAGCTGCCATCAGGATAATGGGGCTGGCATTTCCCGTCAGAGAGATCACAGCATTTGCGATCATCTCGCCGGCTCCGGTGTTGTTCAGAGCGTCTCCAAGGGGCATCATGAAGGCCAGCATGAACACGGTCAGTATCTCAAAGGAGGCAAATGCCTCTTTCTCCGTCAGCACTCCCGCAAGCACCAGCACTGCGGCCCCCAGACATGCGGTAATATGGATCGGGGGCAGGAAGTCCAGATAATCCTTCAGTACCATTCCCACAATGGTCAGTATCATGACAACCAGTGTAAACGTCCTCTTCCACTGAGGAATGTGGCTGTAGTCCGGGTTGTCCTCTATCTTTCTGCCGCTCTCACGCTCAGCGATCAGCTTGTCCCCGAAGAAGTAGTACAGCACGCCCACTGCGATCAGCATGGGAATTCCGATCTTGGCATACTCGAAAAATCCCACTGTCATTGTGCCTCCGCTGAACTGTTCTATCGTATTCTTGGCAATCAGATTACCCGGAGACCCGATGATGGAGATGTCCGCTCCAATGGTGGCACCTGCCACAAGCGGGATCAGGAGCTTAATCGGCTTGATGCCCGCTCCCCCCGCGATCCCCATAACAATGGGAAGAAGGATGGCCACGGTGCCTCTGTTGGACACAAAGCCGGACATGACGCCAGAGAAAAGGAAGACCACCAGCATCAGCCCTCTCTGGCTTTTCGTGTGCTTCAGCATCATCTGGCTGGTGGTGTAGGCCAGACCTGTCTTGAAAAAGGCCGCCCCAACCACACACATGCCAAGGATCAGGAGTACATTGGAATTGACCACGCTGGCAAAGATTTCTTCAGCCCCGATAACCCCTGTAAAATAGAGGGCCAGCGGGACGCAGAAGGCCACAAGCCCCATGGGCAGTTTGTCTATGACAAACAGGACTATGGCCGCCACAAGAATGATCAGTGTAATAGCTGCCTGAGACATAACCGCACCTCCCTATACAAACCTGCAGACATGGCCTACAGCAATGTCTGAGAACCCGAAGGCCTCAGCCTTTGTCATCTTTCCGTTGCAGATATCCCTGATGGTTCCCACCATCTCCCGGCCCATTTCCTGGTAGGTCTTCTCCCCGCTCACAATGGGACTCAGATCGATATCCATATTGTCCTCCATCTTCTCAAATGTCCGCCTGTTGGCCGTCACCTTCAGCACAGGGACGATGGCGTTGCCTGTGGGCGTTCCCCGGCCTGTGGTAAAGATCACAGCCTGGCAGCCTGCTGCCACCATAGAGGTTACAGAGGAAATGTCGTAGCCCGCCGTGTCCATGACAATAGCTCCGCGTTTGGTGGGGCGCTCCGCCTGCTCCAGCACCTCCACGATGGGCCTTGTCCCGCCCTTGCGGATACATCCGAGACTCTTTTCATCCAGCGTGGACAGACCCCCGGCCTTGTTGCCCGGCGTAGGCTGCCCTGCCCGGCAGTCCTGGCCGGCCGCCGCCAGATGCTCCTCATATCTGCGGCATACATCGATGACCTGGTCGTGGATCCTGCGGTCTGCCGCCCGCTTAGCCACCACGTGCTCACCGCCGATCCACTCGATGGACTCGCTCATCATGGAGGTAGCCCCCATGTCTACCAGGATATCGCTCAGCTCTCCCACCGCCGGGTTGCTGGCAATCCCGGACGTGGCATCCGAGCCTCCGCACTCTATACCCAGGAAAAATTCAGACACATCGAACAGCTCCTTCTGCTGCATAGCCGCCTCTGCAGCCATATCCCTGGCAGCCCTCACAGCCTTCTCAATGGTCTTCAGCGTGCCCCCTTCCTCCTGTATTCCAAAAGACACCCCCGGCTTGCTTGTCATGGATTGGATCTTTTCCCTCAGCTTATCATGGGGCACTGTCTCGCATCCCAGTCCGATGATGACCACGCCGTACACGTTCGGATTGCAGGCAAATCCGGTCAACACCTTCTGGCTCATGGCTGTGTTGGCCTCCACGTCGGAGCAGCCCGTGTTGAACACGATGTTCACCGCTCCCCTCACCTGACTGGCCACAACCCTGCAGCTCTCGCTTCCGCAGGCGCAGGTAGGAAGGATCAGCACGTGATTTCGGATGCCGGGACGTCCCTCCGCCCTGCGGTAGCCCCAGAACTGAAATCCCTTCATGTCCGGCGCCCCCTCTGACTGTCTGGCACACATCTCAAAGTCATTCCCCGCCAGCTCGCTGTCGTAATCCCTGGGAACGCTGAACAGATTGTGGTCAGCTACCCAGCCGCCTGTCCTGATCTCACAGGAGGTCTCTCCAAGGCTCTCCCCGTATTTGATAACCTGCCCTCCCTTCGCGATATCTGCGACCGCAGCCTTATGGCAGTAGGGAATGGGCTCAAGAGCCGTGACTGTACAGACCTCTCCGCCTTTTCTGTAGACGATCTTCTCTCCTTTTCCCACCTCACTGACACAGGTAACTACATGGTCCGTGGGATCCATCATCAGCGCATTAATTTCCATAAAAATATCCTCCTCTTTTTCCTGTTCCCAACTGCTCTTTGCCGGCTTTCGCAGATTGTTTTTCTTTTTGTATCTTTACAGTAACACGGAAAATCTATATAATCAATTTTATAAAATTTATATTAGTATTAATCAAATTTATACAGGAGGAAGTCATGGAACAGGAGATGAAATACATTTACACAGTCTACAAACACGCCAGCTTTTCCAAAGCCGCAAGCGCGCTATTTATGACTCAGCCCGCCCTGAGCCTTGCGGTCCAGCGGGTGGAGGCGAAGGTTGGCATGCCCCTCTTTGACCGCACCTGCAAGCCTCTGAAGCTGACCGCCGCCGGGGAGCTGTACATCCGGAAATACGTGGAGATCGAAAACCTGGAAAACGAGCTGGAGCAACAGATCAATGATCTGTCTACTTTGCAGGCGGGGACGCTGCGGATCGGCGGCTCCCACTACATCAACTCCTACGTTCTCCCTCCCGTTCTGGCCGCCTTTGCCCGGGAATACCCGAAAGTGCGCCTGGAACTGACAGAAGCCGGATCCAGCGATCTTCTGCAAATGCTCTACGACCACGACATTGACATCACCTTCAACTGCACCGAAAAGCCAAACGACTCATTCCGGAGAGCCCCCTGCTTTATCGACATGATCCTTCTGGCCGTCCCAGCGGATTTTCCGGTCAACCGTCGTCTGGCTGACTGCGCCTTCACCTCCGATGACATCCTGGAGAAAAAGCACCAGCTCTTCGGGACGCCCGGCGTTTCAATGGCAGAATTTGCCGACACTCCCTTCATCCTTCTGACTCCCGGCAACAATCTCTACAGCCGGAGCAGCCGTTTCTTCGAGGAGGCCGGCGTGACACCGGATATCCGCCTCCAGGTATCCCAGCTGGTCACCGCCTGGCACCTCTCCTGCGCAGGTATGGGCGCCGCCTTTATCAGCGATTTTCTCGTCACCTCCCGGACCGACAAGGTCCTGTTCTACAAGATCAGCTCCCCCGGCACGATCCGCGTCTTCGATATAGCCATGTCCGGGCGGCACTATGTCTCAAACGCCATGAAGGCCTTTGAGGAGCTGTTCCGCGAATGGTACGGGATGAATATTCCGGACAGAGAGCCGGAGAGATAAAAAAGCGGGAGGAACCGCAGGGGCTGTATGCCCGCGGTCCCTTTCCAGCACTTCCCACATTACATTTACCTTACATTTCTGTCATTTTCACAAATTCTTCGCCATGATGTGCTACAATACGACCCGTAAAAGAAAACACACGGAGGAAATGCTTATGGGTTCCTATGTACACATCATACTGACGGCTGTGATCGCCTTTCCCTTTATCGCCTTTTTATTTACCTTTCCATACATCATCTACAACTACCGGAAGTACGGCTCCGTGCTCAGCTTCCGCATCCTTGTGGTGTACTCCTTCATCCTGTACCTGCTGTGCGTCTACTTCCTTGTCATCCTGCCCCTCCCCTCCATCCACGAGGTGGCGCAGATGACAGGGCCCCGGGTGCAGCCGGTTCCCTTTATGTTCATACGGGACATTTTTAAGGAGTCCTCCTTCCGCCTGGGGGATCCGTCCACCTGGCTCTCTCTTGTCAAAAACGCCGCCTTTTTCCAGGTGTTTTACAACTTCCTCATGGTCATGCCCTTTGGCATCTATCTGAGGTACTACTTTCGGTGCAGCTTTAAGAGGACTCTCCTCTTCTCCTTCCTCCTGTCCCTGTTCTTTGAGCTGACTCAGCTCAGCGGCCTGTATTTTATCTATCCCAGAGGATACAGGCTCTTTGACGTAGACGACCTGATGAGCAACACCCTGGGCGGCGCTGCCGGATACCTGTGCGCGCCTGCCCTCATGCGGCTTCTCCCCTCCCGGGAGAACATGGACAAAGCCAGCCTGCGCAGGGGCCAGGAGATCTCCCTGACCCGACGCCTGCTGGCCCTTTGCTTTGACCTTTTTCTCATCTTTATTGTAAACAGTGTACTCCTTGCGCTGATCCAGGAGGAATGGGCAAAGGACAGCCGGCTTTCTCTGCTCCTCGCCTTTCTCTACTACACCCTTGTCCCCACCCTGACAGGGGGACGAACGCTGGGGAAGCTCATCCTGAGGATGCGCATCGCGGGGACAGACGGGGCTCGCCCGAAATGGTATCAGTATGCCCTCCGCTGTGGCAGCCTGCTGGCCTATCTCTTCGCGTTGCCCCCGCTTCTGTCCCTTCCCACCTTTCTTGTCTGGTTTTTCTATCTGCTGTGGACAGCCATCCTGGCTGTCCGGCACCGGGAGCTGTTCTACGAGAGGCTGTCCCGGACGAAAAATGTGAGCACCGTGCCCTGTGAGGATCCGTAATCGGCAGGGCGGCATCTCCAGGCATTGGCCGCTCGCTGTCAGAGCAGCTCTCCCCTAGAACATGGGCTTCAGGCACCTCACGATCTGCTCCACCACCCGGACAAAGCTTTCCGTATCTACAGACGGATTGTTCAGATAGGCGTGGTAGGTCCCCTGGATGCAGTAGGACAGGAGAATATCCTTCTCCGGATCCCTCTCATACTCCGGGTATTTCCTGTAGATCACCTTCTTCAGCTCCCCCTCCAGCTGCACGCCAAACCGGCTCTGCTCCTTCCCTGAAAACAGGATTTTTATAAGAGAAATATTGGACAGAAAGGCAAGGCAGAGGGCCCTTGTAAACACGTCCGGGTTCTCTGCGGAGTGTCCCTTCAGATCCGGGATGCTGCTCACAATGGAGGCCACGGTCTCCTTTTCCAGCGTCTCGGACAGGGCGTAAATGTCCGTGTAATGGGCATAAAAGGTTGATTTGTTGATGCAGGCCGCCGCGCACAGCTCCCTGACCCTGATCTTCTCCAGAGGCATCCTGGCCCGCAGCTCCATAAAGGCGTTTCGGATCGCCCTCTCCGTCTTTTCTATTCTTAAATCCATAATATCCTCCCATACCTGCCGCTTTTAACCGACCATTTTTCAAAAGGGTTGGTTTTCCGACATATTCGGTTTATTGTCGGTGGACATCCCTCTGTGACCTGTGATAATTATAGGATATAAAACGACTTGTGTCTATTATCTATGCGCATGATTTACGGAGGATAGCTATGGATTTTTATGGATTTTATACAGGGAAAATTTTTGACGCCTACGAATATCTGGGGGCCCACGCACAGAAGGACGGAACCACCTTCCGCACCTTTGCTCCCTCTGCCTCGCGAGTCTCCCTCATCGGGGAATTTAACGACTGGCAGGAGACGCCAATGGAGAAGGTACATGACGGAAATTTCTGGGAGGTTCACATGGAGAAGGCGCTGCCGGGCATGATGTACAAATACCGGATCTACGGCGGCGACGGCCGCTGCATCGACCACTGCGATCCCTACGGGTACGGCATGGAGCTGCGTCCCAACACCGCCTCCATCATTCGCAGCCGGGACAGCTTCCGTTTCCGGGATCAGGCCTGGATGAAGAAGCGGTCCGACTGTACGGACAAGCCTCTGAACATCTATGAGATCCACTTCGGCTCCTTCAGGAAGCCCTCCGGGGAGCCGGACGACTGGTATACCTATGAGCAGATGGCCGATATCCTGATCCCCTGGCTGAAAAAGACAGGCTACAATTATCTGGAGATCATGCCCCTGGCCGAATACCCCAGCGACGAGTCCTGGGGATATCAGGGAACCGGATTTTTCGCTCCCACCTCCCGGTACGGCACAGCCGACCAGCTCAAATACTTTGTCAACGCCTGCCATCAGAACGGCATCGGCGTGATCCTGGACTTTGTGCCAGTCCACTTTGCTGTTGACGACTATGCACTGGCCCACTATGACGGCACAGCCCTCTACGAGTATCCCCACTCCGCCGTGGGGCAGAGCGAGTGGGGAAGCTGCAATTTCATGCACTCCCGGGGAGAGGTCCGAAGCTTTCTCCAGTCAGCGGCCTTCTACTGGCTCTCCGAATTTCACATAGACGGTCTTCGGATGGATGCCATCAGCCGGGCCATCTACTGGCAGGGACAGCCGGAGCGGGGCGTGAACCAGAACGCGGTGGGATTTCTTAAGTACATGAACCAGGGACTGAAAAAGTTCTTCCCTGACGCCATCCTGTCGGCGGAGGACTCCACCTCCTTCCCGGACATCACGAAGCCGGCCGACCAGGGCGGCCTTGGCTTTGACTATAAGTGGGACATGGGCTGGATGAACGACACCCTGGACTACTTCCGCACAGATCCCGCCTCCAGGGTGCGGGATTACCACAGGCTCACCTTCTCCATGGCCTACTACGGTCAGGAGCGGTACCTTCTCCCCCTGTCGCACGACGAGGTGGTCCACGGGAAGGCCACCATCCTCCAGAAGATGTACGGGGACTACGACGGGAAATTCCCCCAGGCCAGAGCCTTCTACATGTACATGTATGCCCATCCCGGGAAAAAGCTGAACTTTATGGGAAATGAAATCGGACAGCTCCGGGAGTGGGACGAAAAGCGGGAGCAGGACTGGGATCTGCTGACCTATCCCATCCACGATGGCTTTTACCATTTCATGCGGGATCTGAACCACTTTTACCTGTCCTATGCCTCCCTCTGGGAGCTGGACTATGATGCAGAAGGCTTCCGGTGGCTGGACTGCCACGAGGAGGAGAAATGCGTCTACGCCTTTGAGCGCAGAAGCCAAAGGGAACGCCTTGTGGCCGTCTTCAATTTTTCCGATAAAGCCTGGGTGGATTTTGATCTGAAGGTGCCCGGAGCCAGGGAGCTAAAGCCTGCGTTTTCCAGCGATCTGGAACCATACGGGGGCTCCCGCCGGAAGCAGGAAACGCCCCTGGCGGAAGAGGATCACGTCTTCCGGATAGAACTGGAGGCCTACTCGGCACAGTATTTTCTGGTAAAATAGCACAGATCCGTGCACGAAAAGAGGGATGTCCTTCCTCCGGTACCTGAACGAGGTACGCGTCGCCCACGTCTACCAGGACCTGGTGAACACAGAGGAGCCCATCTCCTACATCATGGAAAAAAACGGATTTACCAATCAGAAGCTCTTCAACCGCACCTTCAGGGAGCTCTACGGGACGACGCCCTCGGCGGTGCGGAGAGGAGATAAAAAGTACAGCAAAAGGGGCTGCCATGATGGCATGCCCCTCTGTTACTTTATTACTTGTTCTCTTTTTTTCTTTTAGCGCTGACTGCAATAACCACAAGCGCAGCTACCATAACTGTCATTACCGCAATTGCGGATTGGGTGTCACCTGTTCTCACAGCTTTAGCTCCTTTTTGATCAGAAGCTGTTTCCGCTCCATTTCCGGAAGACGAAGACTGTCCATCTCCACTGCCTCCACCCGGTTTCTGCTCCGGCTGTTCTTCAAACACAATCTGTGCTCCTTCCAGCACGATATTTTTTAAACGCTCATAGCAGTCTTTGTCAGTTACAATGAGTTTTACGATCACACCGTTATCGGCAAATGCATCCTCTTCAATAATAGTCACCCCATCCGGAATGTTGATCGACGTCAGGGCATTTCCAGCAAAAGCTCCCTCGCCGATCTTCTGGAGTTTTTCCGGAAGTACAACCCCTGTAATTCCACATCCTTTAAATGCCCCAGGTGCGATTTCTGCCACATCAGTTCCTTCCGGTGTCTGCGACGGGATCACCATATAAGGATATACTTGCAACACTTCTCTTCCTTTATCTGTCAGGCCAGTAACAGTTGTCCCCTCATAAGTAAAACAGTCTGTTCCCCATTGTCCCTGATATACAATGCGGTGAGAACCTGAGTTTCCAAATTTTAGATGTTCCGGATTCATTGTATAGCACACTACGATATGGTCTCCATTGGTACCACTGTTCCCGTAAAATGGTTCTTCCCCCATTTCCTTGAGGCTGGATGGGAGCTGCACGCTCTCCAGATATCCTTCCTTAAACGCATATTTCCCAATCTTCTCAACCCCCTCTTCCAGAGTAAGGTTCCTCAAAGTGATAGCCTTGAAAGTTCCCTCGAAAGCAGACTCTCCGATTTCCTTGACACTTCCAGGAACTGTCAGCTCTGTCAAATGGTGAAGATGGAAAGCCCTTCTTCCTATCTTTTCCACGGAAGCCGGAATCTCCAGACTTGTCAGACGTGCGCCCGCAAAGGCCATTTCACCGATTTCTGTTACTGTATCCGGAATCGTCACCTGCTCCAGACGAATATTCATCGAAAAGGCTCCCTGCGGTATTACGGTGACATTCCTTGATAACGTAAGATCTATGATATTATTCTCGGAAAAGGCACCCGCTCCCAAAGCAGTCACCGTATCTGGGATAACAACTTTTGTCAGTTTATTTCCATGGAACGCACTTTCTCCAATGTCTGTAACAGCAGCGCCAAATCCCATTTCCACAAAATTGTTGTATTCAAAGGCCTTCTTTCCAATCTTTGTGACAGTCTCTGGAATTGACACTGTCTCCATCCCGTTTGGCGAATAAACACTGTCTTTCAGCTGCTCAATCTCATCATCCGGGATTTTGAACGCATTTTCTCCTATCTCTGTCACAGCCTCTCCTGTCTCAGGATTTATCTCTGGAAGTACAAGATTTTTTACTTCTTTTCTCGTCACATTTCCTTTGTCTGACCAACCTGTCAGCACAGATCCGTCAAATGTAAAGTCATCATAGGACCACCCTGTGCCGATCAGATTACTGTATACTACTTTATGTCCTTCGCTCTCCGGGATGAATGTATCTGTCTTCTGCAAATGTGCCGGATTCTTCGAGTACAGGATAACCTGTCCCGCTGCTCCGTCCTGGAAAGTATTCTCAGCAAGAGAAACCAACGTAGAGGGAATTTCCACAGTTGTCAGCGCACATTTTCGAAAAGCGGTTCTTCCGATTTCTTCCAGGCCCTCTCCTAAAACCAGCGTCTTAAGGGAGGAAGGTGACTGCTCAGAATATTGTGAAAATGCGCTGGATCCAATACTCTTTACGCTTCCAGGTATTGTAAGTTCTGTCAGCCGATTCGTTGCAAAAGCATTTGCACCGATTTCTGTCACTGTGTTTGGAATCACCAGAGATTCCACCGGTGCCCCGTTAAATGCCATTCTCCCAATTTCTGTGACTCCTTCCGGAATGCTGACTTCTTTTACCGCAGTCATCGCAAACATGGACTGTTCAATCTGTGTCATATTTTTAGAAAGAGTCACTTTTTCCAGATCAGTGCATGTTGCAAAAGCACCTGCCCCTACTTCTGTCACACTGTCAGGCAAAACTATTTCTGTCAAGCCAGATGCCCGGAAAGCTGCACTTCCAATTGTTGTCAGTGTAGATGGCAAATCCAGTTTCGTCATAGTATTCTGCGCAAATGCACTATTTCCGATTACCTGCAGCCGCGACGGAAGCGTCACGTTTTCGAAGGTCTCTCCTTCTGCTCCAAAGGTTCCATAAGCTCCTCCGTTTCCAATCTCCGTCACATATTCTCCGTTCGGCGTCAGATCCGGTATTCTCAGGTTCTGGTCCACTGTACGCTTGGCCTGTCCAGCCTCGGAGAGTCCGGTAACTTTTGTACCCTCGTAAGTGAAATGGATCGTGTTCCAGGGCTGTTCAGCCGGATCCTGTACACCAATTACCAGTTTCTGTACATTGGATTTGTTCCCCGTATTGTCAATGTGGGCGATCTGAGCCTCTGAATTCAGTACCTCATCCCCATACATATAGACGATACCGCCCTTCTTCTCCGCAGATGAGCCCTCAGTCACTGGCTCTTTTCCTGTATTCTGTAAAAAGGCCCATTTATTGACTTTTTCCGTCCTGTCAGGAAGTGCAACGGATACAATCTGATTGATTGCAAATGCCTGCGCATCTATATTCATCTTAAAATCGCATGTCGCAGGGAAGTCCACTATTGTAATCTGATTCTGAATAAAGGCTCCCTGCTCAATCCACCAGACAGTCTCTGGCAACGTCACATGTGTCAGTTCATTTTTGGCAAATGCCTGTCTCCCGACAAGGAGAACGCCTTCCGGCAGTGTTATCTCTTTCAATCCCTGGCCGTAGAAAGCCATACCCATAATCAGAAAGTTTCCTCTTTCATTCTTATCGGACAGCCGGCCCTCATATGCAGCTTTTACATTCTGTGGGAATGTAACAGAAGCAATCTTCTGCGGCATAGTATCCGCATCATATTTAAATGCATTGTCAGCTATAGCAGTCACCTGCCGTCCCTCCGGATCTTTTTCCGGAATGATAAGTTCCGGGTTTCGTCCCAGTTTCTTCAGGCCATTTTCTGTGAAGCCGGTCACTCCCCAGCCGGATACCTCCACCTCTTCTGTCATGGCCACATCATACAGCTTCTTCGGAGTAACCTCTCCATATGTAAAATCATAAGCACTCCACACCGTGTCGGACGGGTCATCCCTGAGAACAAACTTGTGATATTCTGAATCCGGGAAATTCGTCTTATCCGAAATCTGTGACTCATTCACATAGACCAAAGTCACCATTGCCTGCGTGGAGTCCGAATACTCTCTCGTAAACACATTCGCGGGAAAGGCCTTCACTGTCTCCGGAAGATCCAGGATCTCTACGATCTTATTCCTGAACGCATAGGAGCCTATCTTTTCCAGGCCCTCCGGAAGAGTGACTGTACACACAGTATCTTTCAAATAGTTTTTTGTAGAGAAAGCATAGTTTCCAATTTCCTTAACCGTAGACGGGATATTAATCTGAGTAAAATTGTTACCGGCAAATGCATTGTTCCCGATGACGGTAATTCCTTCAGGTATCTCAATCTGTGTAAGTCCAGCCATCCACTCGTCTGCCGTGCTACATCCGAATGCGCCGGCTGGTATCTCTGTCAAGCCTCTGGAAAGGATGGATGATCTGCTCCAGCTGAGGATTAGTGCCAAATGCACCTCCTCCCAATGTCACTACGCTGTCTGGAAGAATTACACTGGTCAGTTTATTTCTCTGAAATGCGGCAATACCGATTTCTTTTAAGGTCAGCGGAAATTCTATTCTCTGGATACCGCTGTTGCAAAAAGCCCTGTTGCCAATGCGTTCCAAATAGCAAGGAAGTACTACGGATTCAAACTGCTCGCCTTCTGCTGCGAAGAGTCCCGTATCATTTGTGGTATCTGCCAGCTCTGTTATATACTCTCCTGATGCATTCCTGTCAGGGAGAACAAGATTTTTATTCACCGCTCTCTTCCCTACTCCTGAAGGTGACAGTCCTGTAATCGTTGTCCCTTCAATAGTGAAATCATCAAGGCTCCATGTCTGGTTCGCATTTGGGTCTTCCCCTACGATCAGACGCTGATGATAGGACTTCTGGGAGGGTGCTGTCCTGTCAATATGGTGTATTCTTTCCATATTCACAAGATTCGGATTGTCCGTGTACATATACACAACGCCGCCAAACTTGGCCCCTTCATTTTCAGGCGCATCCGCCGGGCAGTCTTCCATACCCGGATTCCAGTAGAACGCTCTCTTATCTACTACCTCCGTATAGTCGGGCAGACGTACAGATTGAATATTGTTCTGGGCGAATGCCATGGCATGAATCTGTAACTGAAAATCACATGTCTTTGGAAAACCAACCGTTGTAAGCTGATTCTTAGCAAACGACTGATTTTCAATCCACCAGATCGTGTGAGGCAATGTCACACTCTTCAGCTGATTGCTTGAAAATGCCATGGACATAACTGCGATCACACCTTCAGGGAGATACACCGAGGTGAGGTTATTTCCATAAAACGCAGACGATCCGATGACAAAATTTCCCCGTCTGGTCACCACATGAGTGACCGTATCATTGTAATCCACCATCATACCTGTAGGAAATTCTACCGTTTCAAGTCCCATATTCTTAAACGCATTGCTGGCAACTCCTACGAGAGTCTCCCCATTATCGTCCGTAGATGGAAGCACAAGATTTTTATTTGTTTTTACTTTTTCCTCGCCATATTCGGAGAAGCCGGCAATGGCCCGGCCTTTAATTGTAAATTCTCTTGTGTAATCACATCCATTTAACGTCTGTTCCATTGTTGTGTAAGTAAAGTCTTCTGTTGTCCATACACTATTTTCAACATTCGTATCCGCCTGAACTGTTTCATTAGCGCTTTGTTTCTCAACTGTCTTCCCTTTATTTCCTAAAATAACTTCCGGCTGTTCTGTATCATCACCTGATTCCTCTGCCTTTGTGTCTTCTTCTGGCTGACCCGAATTATCTACAGTCATCTCCTCTTCAGGCGTATTATCCTCAATATCAGTACTATTTGGCTCATCTTCTAATATCTCATTGGCATCCGTCGTCTCCAATATGTTATCAGAAGACAGCGTCGTTTCCTCTCCTGGAATATCAGCTGCAAATGCCGGCATCGCCATAGATATCGACAAAATCACGGCTAAAATCCCACCTGCTAGTTTTTTTCTTTTCATTTAATTTCCTCCTAATGACCCATCAATAAAAATTCTGAATTTTTATCATTTCCCCCTCTCCAACGAAAAAATTTACGCTTTATTTTCAGAATTTCTTAGTTTGAGAATACCAGATATTCAGATAAGTTTGAAATCTTTCATTTCTATAAGTAATTCTTATTTATTTCTTTTTTCTATAAATATTTTCTCAAAAAAGAAAAACCATTTTAATTTGGTCCGGCTCTAAAAAGTACGGCCGTTTACAAAAAAATCTTCGTCAACTTCCGCTTATAGCCGGGTGCCACAAAACGGAAATCGACGAAGATTTATCCTTACATTATTTTGTTTTCTTGACTATACGCCGAACCATTCTTCCTACGCGCCTGAATGGTTCCGTATATCTCCAGCTGCTTGAATTCCGGTATTGATCTATCAGATATTCCTGCATGTTTACTTTTTCCTGATAAGCAGCCAGCTGCCTCTTTGCCTCAGATATTTTCTGTTCCAATATAAAATCTGTATACCAGTGGCCCCGATTCCAGGAATAAATTTCCTGCAAGGTAAGATCAAAATGCCTCTCCAGGACTTCAACAGCCCCCTCTATTTTCAAAACTTCCTCTAACTTATTTATGCCTGGAAGCCTCATTTCTGGGGAGTCATCTATGCAGTGCATTAAAAGAAACGCTTTTTCAAATTCCAGTTCAAGATGAGATGAAGAAGTTTTCTTCTGAAATTCCGATTTAAAGAACAGCAGCATCTGTTCGTCGCTCAGGCGATCTATCATCTGCTTTCGGATCAGCATCTGCTCGTTAAAAGAGCGGATCAAGTTCTTTTCTGTCGCGCTGCTTACCTGTTCCTGCTTATTTATATCCCACCGGAACCGTATCAGTTTTTCCGGCAGAACATATATAGGATGTTCAGTGACAATACGCACCCAGAGATCAAAATCAGCAAGCTGGCAGTACATCAGGTTAAAACCACCCACCTCATCCATGACTTTTTTTCGTACAAGTGCAGATGGATGGCACACACAGTTCCCCTTATGCAGAAAAAAATGCATCCAGTCTTTCTGATCTTCATAATGGTTTTCAAACAGTTTTTCCATGGGTAGACACCGCTCAGACAGATCATTCCCCTCATTGTCGATTAAAGTAACTTCTGTAAAACAAGCGCCAGCCTCTGTATGCTCCTCCATAAACCTCATCTGTTTTTCCAGTTTGTCCGGCAGCCATTCATCATCACTGTTCTGGAATGCCACGTAATCGCCTCTGCAATTCTGAAGGCCATAATTGGCGGCATAACAGTAAAAACGATTTTTATCCATCTTTATATAGCGGATCCTTGGATCCGGATAGAAAGCCACGAGTTGCTCCGTGTTGTCCGTCGATCCGTCATCCACAATGATCAGTTCCCACTCTGTATATGTCTGCGCTATCACACTGTCGATCGCACGCTTCAGATATTGTTCTCTGTTATATGTACACATCAATATACTGACCATTTTGCCTACTCCACTTCTCCAACTACCGACCAGCGCCAGAAAGACTGGTCATAATTCCATGTGTTCTCGTATCCACACATTTCAAGGACCAGTTGGGTGTACGCTGAACGAATGCCCCCTGTGCAGTACGTAACAACCTTATCATCCTTATCTACACCGGCACTCTCAAACATTTCGATCAGCTCTTGATTGGGCTTCAGTGTCCCGTCTTCCTGAAACAGATCTGTATACCGGACATGGATGGCTCCCGGAAGATGGCCGCCCTGTGCCTCATTGTACAGAATTGCGCCATTATATTCCTCGTCTGTCCTCACATCCACGATTGTATAATCATCATAGTTTTCCTGCAGCTCCTCTGTTGTCATTACATGTGTGTTGTCAATTTTGTCAACTGTAACTTCTCCTGGCTCGGCGCCGGAGGCGAACAGCTGTGTCTCTGCTCCCGCAGCTTTTGCCGCTGCATAACCCCCGTCTATCATTTTGACGTCCGCAAAGCCTGCTGCCAGAAATTCCCACACGAGGCGGGCATCATCCCCCCATCCGTCCACAGTATCGGCAAATACAATGATCTCTTTATCTTTTGTGATCCCAAGCTCTCCCAATCTTTTCTCCAGATCATCCGGCGCAGGAATCTTTCCCCAGCCCGCATCACCGGCCTGTCCCTCCTGACACGTACAGAGATCCTGCCAGGTCGTGGCTATAGCACCTTTCAGTGTGCCAAGGACTGCCTTCTGCCACCCTCTCGCATCGATAAAGAGGGCGTCTTCTGCACCTATTCGATCTTTAGCATAATCACCGGTAACCACATATTCTCCATGAAAATGTCCGTCGTCAGGTATGGTTTCTTCCTCTTCCACCTTATCCTCTTCCTGTTTATACTGCACATCATCATCTATTTTGTCAGTCACAGCCGGAACAGGATCGTCTGCATCGTTCCCACTACAGCCCGTTATCACAGCCAATACCGCCGTCAAACATAATACCAAAACTTTTTTTCTAAAACTCACTATTATTCCTCTCTCCCTCAACACCCTGTCTGCATATTTGCAACGCACTCCTTCTATGACAATACTTTTCATACAGACTATACTTGATGGTCTATAAATTTCTCAATCCTGTTTAGAAACTCCCAACTTAAGTACTGTTCTAGTTTTTCATACGTAGACCGGTTAAAGATTTCTTTATCCGGCTGCTGGTATTCTATCCATGCCATGGCACACCAGGTTATCCCTCTCAGGCATGTGACAGGGACATATACCATTGTTCTTTCTTTCAGACCCTCCGTGTTAAATCTGCCATCTACATATTTTATATATTCACCGATAAAGTCCTTCATTTCCTGCACAGTGAGGATCACATCCGTCTTCCAGAATGTGGTCGTGGGAGCCAGAAAATGTCCAAGATCCTGGGCCGGTTCACCGTATAACGGCTTTTCCCAGTCGATCAGATAGTTGTCCTTTTCCTCTCCGTTAATAAGAAAGTTTGTTGAATTCAGTTCTGTGTTGATACAGCAGCGATATGCCGGCTTATCCAGGCTGTCTGCCTTTTCCCATACCTTGTCCAGCATTTCACGGATCTTTGCAGCTTTCTGCCGGTCTGCCAGCAAGGAGCCCTCATATTTTGCAAACATTTCCTCACATTCTTCCAGTATGGCGCGGAGCTGGTTCAGCGGTGCGATCAGATGCGTATCTTCCGGCACGGATACACTGTGGATATCTGCAAGGCACTGTGCGGCGAAGACATTTTCTGTGCGGTAATCCAGGACATGTCCCGGGAGATATTCCATCACCATCACACCGTACGGTATATGCTTCAAAGATCCATCTACATACAATGGCTTTGGCGTACGTCCGGATCTTTCAAGCAGTTTCAGTGCTCGGTACTCGTACTCTATCTGATCATCCAAATGCATCTGGCTGCCAAAATTGACCCGAAATAAAAGTTTCTTGCCTGTCAGAGGATGGGTAAACAGATAGTTTCTGTTGTATTCTCCCTGTGCCAGCATGGTGTATTCCTCTGTTATATCTGCCGGAAGACCCAGCGCCTGTCTGTATGTGGGAAGCCCGGCATAGGCTATTAACTGTTCCATTTCATTCATAACATATTCCTCTTTCTGCAGGTCACTTATCTGATATCCTTGTACATCTTGGCAATTGTCTGTACAGGGATCTTGTCACGGTACATTTTTCGCATCCGGTTCATTTTCCACATCAGTTTCAGTTTAGGAATAGTTCCCTTTGGAAATCTCCGGTCAGATGTGTAGATCCTTTTTCTTGTCATCCCAAGACGTATCCCTTTCTCTTTCAGTGTCAGAGAGAACTGATAATCCTCCATGATCGGCATTTCAGGAAACATTCCAATATCAAAGAACAGCTTTCTGTCAACAAATATACCCTGATCCCCGAACATGACTTTTCTGTCCTTTACCCGGTGATTGGATATGATCCGGCACGTAAACATGAAAAAATTCCGGGAATGAAAAGCAATCCCAAAGCATCCTGCCCGGTGATCTCTCATGACCTCCCGTATCTGGGCCAGAGGATGCGCCGGGAGCTCGCTGTCACAGTGAAGGAAAAAAAGGACATCACCGTGACTTGCTTTCGCACCGGCATTCATTTGAGCCGCACGGCTTTTTGGAGCATGTAATAATGTGAAATCATTTGAGATCTTATCCAGAGTATGGTCAGTACTGCCTCCGTCTACCAAAATAATCTCACACTTGCCCTTCAGTTCCCTGAGCTGATCCTGCAGGTATCCTATCGTCTTCTCTTCATTATACACAGGCACGATAATGGAAATGCGGCTGTTAGACGCAAGATATTTCCCTGTCTTTGATCCTTTCAGGAAATCATCTGCACGCATACGATCCCTATACCCCTGAAGGTCAGCCGGTGTGTCCATATCCTGCAATTCAGCCGTGGAGCCGATAGAAACCCCGAGACTTCGAAGTCTGCAAAGGGTTTCCTCAAATACTGTACTGACACCATATTGTTCCAATCCAAAAGCTTCTTTCCACGGCTTTTTCATGCCGATCAGGTAATAGCCGCCATCTTTTGTTTTCCCAAATACAATATCATGTTCTACAAGCAGATCAAACGCCCGGATCATGTGCTCAGCTCTGAGCTCCGGGACATCGGTACCGATCAAGATACAGCTTTTGTATCCCTTCTCAAGCACTTTTTCTATAGCGTGGTACATTCTCTGCCCCAATGTATCCCCCTGCTGTGGAAAGTATTCTGCATCTCTGCCGAAAATATCCCGCAGTATCCCTGTTTTCTGTTCATCCTCTGGTGTATAATTCACATACACATCCTCTCTGCACGCCTGACAGGCTTCACATATATCCTGCAGAAAGTAAGTGTGCAACCTGGCACACTCTTTCCCGGACAATGCCGGCATCATACGCGTCTTTGTCTTTCCCGGCAGGGGCACACGTGTGAACACAATAATCGCTCTATCCATTTACAGAACCTTCTCCAGCGCCTCTATAGCAGCTTCCACAACCCCCGGACAGAAGTCAAGCAGGAGCCCTTCCTCCATCACCTTCTCGAGTTCCCCTGGTTTTCCCAGATCATACCCCAAAAGTTCCCGGCACATGCAGGAGGGATATTTCTGCTGAAAATAAGCCTTAAATTCTGCTGTTTTCTGCATCATAATGTTCTTCTGATCCATGTCGTCTTCCTTGCAATGACCATATTTCATTCCAAGAACCATCAAAGCTCCCGTAACTGCCCCGCAGGTTTCCCCGCACATCATCCCACCTCCGAAGCAGGCAGATACTTTTCTTGCCTCTTCTTCTGTCATTCCCATTTCTTCTGCAAATGCCCCGGCGACCACCTGTGAACAGTCTATTCCCTTTATAAACAACTCCCTGATCTCTTCTTGTTTCATTGTATCCTCCCTTACTCTGTTGCTCCGCCACAGCTGGATCCCTGCCCTGCTGTACATCCGTAGCAGTGATTTGCAAGACATATCTTCCGCTTTTTATAGGGTTTACCCACCATGTCAAAAATCGTTTCTCCTGTCAGGACAGGCAGGTCTGCGGCCTGATTAAAATCACAGTCGTACACTTTTCCGTCATATCTCACTGAAATCTGGAACCGGCACATAAGCCCCGGAAGAGTAGCTGTATTAAACGCATCAGAAAGCTTTTTCATATAACTTTCCAAATTTCCGCTTCTCTTCAAAAAGGTCTCAAAACGTCCCATAGGATTATTGGTGATCGTAAAGAGACTATTGAACACAATACCGTAGTCCTTCCACAATTTCATTTTATACTCTTTTTCCATAGCATCCTGTGCCGGCGGGAAAAATGCTCCGGCAGGATTATACACCATGTTCAGCACCAGATCCTCTTCTTTTCCATAGCCCAGCTTGTTGAGTTCCCGGATCACCTCTATAGCAGTCTCAAATGTGCCGTCTCCTCTGACCCTGTTCATCTCCTTGGCCCTGTAATAGGGGAGGGAGCAGACTACCTCCACTTTATGATCTGCATAAAATTTCGGCAGATGTCTATACTTCTCTTCTTTTAAAATAACAAGGTTAGTACGGACAATCACATGACTGCATATTTTACAGGACTCCTCCACAAGCCATTCAAAGTCCGGGTTCATCTCAGGTGCTCCTCCGGTTATGTCGATAGTGGACACCTGCTGCTCCCTGCAGACTGCAAGGCAGGCCTCCATGACTTTTCGGGGCATGATTTCTGTTCTGCCCGGTCCCGCCTCTACGTGACAGTGTTTACAGGCAAGGTTACACAGTCTGCCCACATTAATCTGCATAACATCCAACTTATCTGTTGTATATTTATATTCCTCCGATGTAATCCTGTCCTCAAAATCAGGAATACACTTTAATCCTCTTAAATCTTCCAATGCCTGACTCATATTTTTACAGCTCCAGTTTCTTTACAATATTTTTCATTTGCACACCATGCACCAGTGTAGCTCCCCCTCTGATCGCAGCCGCTACATGAACAGCTTCTATCATCTGCTCTTCGCTGACTCCCTTATTCAGGCAGTCGTTTGTATAAGAGTCTATACAGTAAGGGCACTGCACCGCATGTGCTACAGCCAGTGCGATCAAAGCTTTCTCTCTTGCGGTCAGAGCTCCCTCTGCAAACACAGCTCCATAATAGTCAAAAAATTTCTCTGCCAACTGGGGAGCCTCCTCGCCAATCGTACCAAATTTTGCAAGATCCTCCGGGTTGTAATAAGTTTCCATTACTCATTTCCTCCTTTTTTCTTTTGTCTATCCATATATATTTTTCTGATCATAACAATCAGAGCTGATAGAGCAAACAATATCATTAAAGCTGTCACAAACATTTGTGCACCGCCTGTCAACATTCCTCCCACATAGGAATAAACAATCGTTGCAGGCAACTGTCCAATACCTGTCGCGATAAAAAAAGATCCAAAAGACATGGATGTAAGCCCCGCCGCATAGCTTACGATATCAAATGATACAAATGGAAGTAAACGGCATACAAGGACTGTATTTTTCCCATATTTCTCAAAAAACTCATCTATTTGTTTCAATCCGGCTTTACTTGTCAGCCGTTCCACCACATCTCTCCCAAGTATCTTTGCAATACAAAAGCATACAGCTGCTCCTGCCATAGCACTGGTCCAGGATAAAATAGCGCCCTGCCACCAACCGAACAGATTGGCATTGGCAAAAGTCAACAAAAAGGCCGGCAGAGGCGCTGCCACGGACTGAAATATCATCAGAAGAAAGGAAATGAGCGCAGCATATGCACCATATGATGCCACAAAATCCTTTACAACTCCAAAATCGCCACTCGCAAACATCTTAAAGACTTTATTCATATTCTCATTGACTGCCGGTATCAGATAATAGCATGCAACAGCAGCCGCTGCGCATAACAGTAAGATAACTTTTTTCATCCAGCTATTTTTCTTTTTTTCCATACGCTCCTCCCTGCCAGTACTTTGTCTTCATTCGATTTATCATTGATTTTGCAGTATCTGGTTTCTCAGTAATTCCCAGGATTTTCAGGAGAATGTGATCAGCCTGATCGAAGCCTTTTCTTGCAAAGCTTCCCGAGCAGGAAGCGCAGTATGTACATACATTTCCTCCCGTTGCTGCCGCTTTTACCATTTCCATCGCCAGATCCGCCTCCTTCTGTCCGGCACATCCCCCCAGTCCGCAGCACTGACTCTCTGTGATAATTTCCGGCTCTTCTTCTAAAAACGGGCGGATCGTACCTAGGATTTTCTCCGTGCCCCGATCCGGACACGGCGGAAAGATCCTGATTTTTTCCTTGATCTTTTCTCCGATCCCTAGTTCCCTCAGCTTGTCATAGATCATAACAACTTTTATATTTAGTCTCCCATTCAAATAGGCATAACAGTTTGGGCAGACCATAATAAGCTCATCCACATGCATAGCCTGCAGTTTTCGATCTATTCGGTTTACAATCTTCTGCGCATCTTCTTCCATCCCCAATTCTGCCACTGGTTTCCCGCAACAGTCAAAGACTATCCCAATCTCATCCTTTTCCCACAAAAGATCCGCAAGCAATCTTGTCGTTTCAGGATAAAAGGACGGAAAATTGCACCCTGGAAAAAGAACTCTTTTATATCTCCCATTCCGGTAATTCTGAAACATATAATCCTTTTTCTCTTTTATGAGCATCGCATAGCCTTTTTCTTTTACTCTTCCCTTATTTTCCCTTACCTGACTGCGTCTGAGATTTAATATGATCTCTCTGCCGTCTATCCCTTTTGGACATACCTGTGTACATTTTCCACAGAGGAAACAATGGTATGCCAATGGTTCTATCTTATGGATATCCCCAATGTCCATCTGATACTTTTCCAAAAACCGACAGCTTTTCTGACAAAGATGGCAGTGCACGCAGGCAGAGGGATCCGCGGTCTTCTTATTCTGACTCATCTGTCTTCTCCTGTATATATTTTTTCTTCAAAACCATTCCCACAAGGATCACCACCACCGCAATGGCCACCGCGATGCCTATGTAGAGCAGACGGTTCTCGGCGTCCGCCAGGCCGGCTGTCCCGATGGTGTACATAGCCGTCCCGGGGATCATGAACACAAAGGATCCCACCGTGTAGGTGGCAAAGCTGATGTCTGTCACACCGTAGGCAAAGTTCTGGAGATTGTAGGGAAAGACCGGCACAAGCCTGGTGATCATGAGGATAAAGATCTGGTTCTTCCCGGACTCGTCAAAGAGCCATTTTTTCAGATACCTGTTCTTCATAGCCGCGGGCCTTATGCTGTCCCGCAAGAAAAATCTTCCCGCCAGAAAGGCAAGCACTGCCCCGGCTGTGGCGGACAGGGCGCACAGCACCGTGCCAAGCGCCGGTCCGAACAAAAGACCTGCCAGTATGGCAAAGGTAACGCCGGGGAGGGCCAGGACCACGCTGCCAATCACCGTCACCGCCATGTAAATGGCGATGGCCCCCGCCAGATTGTCCTGTATCATGGTCTCCAAAAAGGCCAGGTTGTCCGTGTCCCCCAGGTAGGAGGACCACCCGAATATGTGGTTGAGGATCAGAACCAGAACCACCAGCCCCACAAAAATCCAAAGCTTTTTATTTTTCACCTTGCTCTCCCTCTGCTCTCCTCTTTGATATCAGCACGGCAATGCCTGTCTTGAGGATCTGGATCATCGCCGCCACAAGGAACAGGATGCTGATAAAATAGTAGTCTGTCATGACGTCCGTGGAGCATCCCAGTGTGTAACCCCCATACAGCGCCGTCAATGCGATCATGAGGGCCGTCATAGCCCCTGCCAGCAGGGTGGTCTCCCTGCGCTTTTTCAGGAAGAAGAGAAGGATCAGGACTGTCAGCAGGGCCGCCGCTGCCACGCAGGCCAGCTTCAGCGCCTCCACCGGGTAGTCCCTCTCCCAGGACATGTTCTTGTAATTCAGATACCTGACCATCCCCAGCTTCCGCCTTGCGAAATAATGTATGATCCAGGCGCCTGCATAGGCCCCGATCTCCAGGATCAGCGCCAGGATATATGCTATCTTTTTCATTGTCTCCTCCAGCTTTTGTCAGGATGCTTTTCGAGAGAAAAAGCGCTGCCGTCAGGTTAAACGGCAGCGCTTTTTGCATCCTGCTTATCATTCGGCAGATTATAATCCGTCAGCTCCTTATTTAGCAGCTTTATCTGTCGGCAGCTCGCCTACTGTCGTGTGCACACAGTCATCGCTTGCAGGGTCGCCTACCTGTACCGGATAATCGTCATGCATCTGCCACTCGTACCATCCGCCGTCATATACGGAAATGTTGTCGTATCCATTCTCGTACAGGACAAGGAAGGGAACGCTTGCTCTCCAGCCTGTGCCGCAGTAGAAGGAAAGCTCATTGTCCAGTGTGAAGTCACAGTCTGCCCACACTTCCTCAAAGCCTGCCAGATCCTTTACTGTTCCGTCATCGTTGAGGAACTGGTTTACATCGGAGGAGGAGTCTGAGCCCTTGCCCCACACGGCGCCCTCCGGCTCACCTGCCCTGTCAATGTAGTTGTATCCGCTTGTCTCGCCAAGCCACTCTTCCTCGCTGCGGATGCTGACAAGCTTAAAGTTGTCATCTGTCTCCAGCTTCTCTTTCGCATCTACTATATCCAGACGGTACTCCGGATGCGCGGGGGCCTCTACGCCGAAGTCATCTGCGGCCTCGCCCTCGTTCACATCTGTCTCTGTATCATAGCCCGCAGCCTTCCAGGCGTCAATTCCGCCGTTGATAACCTTGACATCCTCAACACCTGCCCAGAGGTAGGCAAATGCCTGTCTGGCTGTACCGCTGACGTCCGCTCCGTAGAGAACTACCTTTGTGTCCTTTGTGATGCCGTGGCTGAGCATGTTGTCCACTACCTCGTCCGCTGCCAGAAGGTTGTATGCACCCTCCTCGCTTCCTGTGGCGTCCTCCACCTCGCAGTTATCTACATAGATAGCTCCAGGGACATGTCCCTCATTGTAGGACGCGCAGTCTGCCACGTCGCCGTAGCCTACCTCCGCGATCAGGATATCCTCATATCCCTCCTGGTCACCGTTCAGTGCGCTCTGTACCCACTGGGGAGTTACATACACGGTTCTCGTCTCCACCGGCTCTGCTTCCACATTCTCTGCTGACTCATCTGTCGTCTCGTCTGTGGACTCCTGAGTGGTATCCTCCTTCGTGGATGACTCTGAGCCGCATCCGGCCAGCATAGCTGTTGTCATGGCCATACATAAAAGTGCCGCTAACACTCTCTTCTTCATAATACTATATACCTCCTTATGACTGTAGTATGTCCTCCATTATTATAGCCATTCATACCTGGCCCGTCCAATCGATAAGAAGTATATATAAACAAATTTATAGATAATATCTATATCCATCCGCGCGCCTTACAGCATCTCGATAAAGGCTGCAATACGGGTGTTCAGCTGTCCGATATCTGCCTGGGAGTAATCCGTCTCCACATTGATATAGGGGATGCCCTTCTCCTCATTGACAAATTTGCGGATGGCAAAGGATTCCACATTGTAGGTGTGGCACGCCTGGAGAGTCATCTCCACCACGCCGTCCACCTTGTACTCGTCGATCAGCCTTCCCAGGAGCTCAAAGCGGTTCTTGTCCGGTGTCATGACGGAGCATCCGATATTAAGATACCTCTCCGCCAGAGCCTGGTATACATCCGGCTCCTCCTCGTCCACCAGCTTGTCGATGGATTTGGCTCCGCTGCAGTTCTCAAAGGTGACTACAACTCCGCCGTTGTTCTCCACCGCGTCGATGATCTTCTCCGTGGCGCCGCCCACCGGGCAACCGGTGATGAGGATGCGGGGCTTCTTCTCCAGCATTTTCCCCTCCGCGTACTCCTTATTGATCTTCTCAACCAGGGCGTCTACCTCTCCCGGGATGGCCTTCCTGTCAAATTTGAAGGTGCTTCCGTACAGGACCTTGAAGAGATCGTGGCCTGTGATGGGAGCCGGGTCATTGCGCATCACTTCGTAGAGGTGCTTCAGGGATGTCCTGACCTGGTTGTTGACCCGGATGGCCTCCCGGATGTCGTCCTCTGTGATGGTAACGTCGAATTTCTTCTCCAGGTATTCCTTAAAGCGGATGATCTCCCCTTTCCAAAGCTGCAGAGCCTCCGGTCTCTGGGTGTTGGGCAGCTCCATGATAAATACATCCTTAAACTGGGACATATATTCATACATCTTCTTCTTTCCGTCGCAGGTCGTCTCACCCACAACCACGTCAGAGAAATAGAAGAAGGGACATTTGTCTGTCTTGGCAAACCCGTAGCTGGACTTGATAAGAGGGCACAGGTTCTTGGGCAGATCCCTCTCCGCGTCCGCTATGGTCTCATCGGAGGTGGAGCACAGAGACACTGTGGCGGCCCCCAAGGCCATGGCAATCTCCTGGGGGAAATAAGTACAGTAAGATCCCACAACGGGGACTCCCTGCTCCTTCAGCTTTTTCACCCCGAGGAAAGAGTTTTTCCTCTGTTCTGCAAATTCTTCAAATACTTCTGGTAAATCTTTGATCAGTTCCATTTTGTTTTATTTCTCCTTCCGTCTCTTTGTCTTCTCCTCCGCCAGCAGGGCCGCCCCCAGGGCGCCCGCATATCTGCCTCTGTCTGTGGGGGACACGGTCTTTCCAATCTTTTCGGACAGGATCTTTGTAAAATACCGGCTGTCCGAGAGCCCGCCCGTCAGGATGATCTGGTCCGGCAGATTCTTTCTCATAGCCAGCTGGGCCACCTTGGCCGCCACAGAGTCCACCACCCCGGCGGCAATGTCCTCCCGCCTGCGGCCTTCACCGATATAGTTGATGACCTCGGACTCGGCGAACACCGTGCACAGGGAGCTGATGGACAGGGTCTGTCCCGCCTCCGCCATGTCGAACAGCTCGCCCAGATCCACTCCCAGCCGGTTGGCCATGATCTCCAGGAACTTCCCGGTTCCCGCGGAGCACTTGTCGTTCATGAGGAAGTCCTGGACCGCGCCGTGGCTGATGAGGATCACCTTGGTGTCCTGTCCTCCCACGTCGATGACCGCGCAGTCGTCGCTTCCCATCTCACGGCCTCCCCTGGCGTGGCAGGTAATCTCTGTGATGACGTAGTCGGCGTACTCCACCGCCACGCGCCCGTAGCCGGTAGCCACCACTTTAGCCGACTCATCCGACACGTCAACGCCCTCCTGCCCAAGCCGATCCCTGATGATCCGGGCCGTCTCCTTACTGCTCCACCCTGTAGGGAGCGTGAAAGCCATCTCATGGTCTCCCCTGGCCACCACCTTGGCAGCTGTGGAGCCTATATCAATGCCTATGTAATCCATTTTCCTGTTATCCTTTCCACCTTCTGTCAAAGGCTTGTCCTTTTTTCTCAGCAGTTTATCAGCAGTATCTGTCACGGCCCGGGTTCACATCCTTCTCCACCGCCGCGATATCCAGTATCTCAATGCCGTTCTCCTGCACGCAGCCGCGAATCCTCTCTATATCCTTCTCCTTCACCAGAAGGGAGATGCCGCAGCATTTGCTGGCACTTCTCGGGGTGGGCGCGATGACCGCACCCACCCCCTCTTCTTTCAGCTTCTTATAGAGCCTCATCCCATTGTCATGGTTTGGGAAAAGCACATAATACTGTATCTCTTTCATTCTACTCTCCCAGCATCTCGATGAAAGCGCTGATCCTTGTGCGGAGCTGCTGCGCGTCGCTGTCCACGTAGTCTGTCTCAATGCCAAGAACAGGGATGCCGGCCTTCTGGAGCTCTCTCTCCACTGTGTATCCCTCCACATCGTAGAGGCTGCAGAACTTCAGGTTCACGTCAATAACGCCATCCACCTTGTACTCCTTAGCCAGGCGGATAATATCGTCAATCCTTGCGTGGTTGGGAGTGAAGCATGCACAGTTAATGCCCATGTATCTCTCCGCCAGGGCGTCAATCTGCTCGTCCACTGTGGTCTTTGTCTCGTCTACAAGACGCTCAAAGTAGCGGGTTCCCGTGCACATCTCCTCGCAGACTACGGCGCCGCCGCTTGTCTCCACCAGGTTGTGGATCTTCCAGTTGGGGATGGCCATAGGCGTACCTGTCAGCATGATCCTCTTTGTTCCCTCCGGGAACACGCTGACGCCGTCTGCCACCCTCTTCTCCAGCTCATCGCAGAGCTTGTTAGTCATCTCAGTAAATCTTGTGGGATCGTCGTAGAAGGCAATCTGAGAAATGAGGAGCACGTCCTTTCCGCTGATGGGGAGCTTGTCGTTCTTTCGGAAAGCATAGAGCCTCTCCAGGGCCTTTCTCTTGTTGTTGATCATATGTATGCTGGCCGCCAGCTTCTCCGCCGTAATCTCGTTTCCGGTAAAGTCCTCCACTACTTTCTTGAAGGTGCGGATCTCATCGGCCCAGGAACAGACATCCTTCTCTCTCTTCATCTGGGGCAGATCCATCACATGCACCGGCACATCCTCGGCCAGGATCTCCCAGGCCTTCTTTTTGCCGTCGCAGGTTGTCTCACCCACATACATATCCGCGATGCGGAAGAAGGGGCAGGTCCGGTCCAGCCTTGCGCCCACAGACGCCTTGATAAGGGGGCATGTGTTGGTGGGAAGGACCTTCTCTCCTCCCGGCACCCAGAACTGGGAGCCTCCGCACAGCCCTGTGGCGATGGCATCTGCCGCGAACACGATCTCATCGGGCACGTACACACAGAAGGTGCCGAAGACCTTTCCGCCCTTTTTCTGGTGCTCGATGAGCTCCGCCGGCCTCACACCGTGGATCTCCGCCACCACAAAATTATAATAGTCCATAGACTCCGGCCTGTTTTCCTGGGAGAGATAGACATCCCCAAAGGCCTGGGGCAGCACCTCGCAAAGCTGGTCGTGCGTCTCAACATCCATACCAAGATCTTCCCACATTTTTCTGTAATCAGCCATAAAAAAACCTCCTCTTGCGTATCTGAATATTTTCAGAATAGTCCTTTTATAACCGTAACACTTTTACAATTATGGGACAATGACAAGAGCGAGGTTTGCTATTGATTTTTATAATGTATACTTTTATATATAGGTTTTCTCTATTATAATATGCGTTTTTCTGTCCTGGGAAGAGACGCTCAGTCCAGTATGCTGTGGAGAGCCCGGACGCAGCGGTCAATCTCATCCTCTGTGTTGGAGGCGCTGAAGGCAAACCGGACCGTCCCCTGAGGGAAGGTGCCAAGAGCCCTGTGGGCCATGGGCGCGCAGTGGAGCCCGACCCGGGTCATGATGCCGTACTCCTGCTCCAGCCGGAAGGCAGTCACCGCATTGTCCCTTCCCTCAAAATCCAGAGACACAACGGCCACTCTCCCCTCTGTCCCCTGCCTTCCCGCGATGCGGACGGAAGGAAGCTTCTTCACCTCCTCCAGGAAATAGCCGGTCAGTTCCAGCTTCCTCCTGCGGATCGTCTCCAGCCCTGTCCTCTCCAGGTAGGAGAGGGCCGCGTGGAGGCCGATGATGCCGGGCAGGTTCATAGTGCCGCTCTCGTACTTGTCGGGCAGGGTGCGGGGCATGTCCAGGCTGTCAGAGCTGCTGCCCGTGCCCCCCGCGATGAGGGGCTCCATCTGCCCGTCCAGCCTGTCGGAGATGAGAAATCCGCCCACCCCCTGGGGGCCCAAAAGCCCCTTGTGGCCTGTGAAAGCCAGGAAATCCACGCAGGCCTCCTCCATGTGAAGGGGGATAGTCCCCGCGCTCTGGGCTGTGTCCACCACAAAGAAGACGCCCCTCTCCCGGCAGATCCGGCCAATCTCCTCCACAGGCACGATGGTACCGCACACGTTGGAGGCGTGAAGGGCGATGACAGCCTTCGTATCCTTTCGGATCATCCCCGCCACGTCAGAGGCCCGCACATTCCCCTCCCGGTCCGTGGGAATACACTCCCAGGTCACGCCCTCCCTCTCCATGCACCGGAGGGGCCGCATGACCGCGTTGTGCTCCATCCCGGTGACAAGCACATGATCCCCTCCCTTCAGAAATCCCCGGATAAAATAGTTCAGGGAGTGGGTGATCCCCGGCGTAAAAATGACCCGACGGGAATTTTCCGCGTGGAAAAGCCGGGCCAGCTGATCCCTTGTATCCAGCACCGCCTCCTCCACCTCGTAGGCTCCCTCGTAATTTCCCCGGTTAATGTTGAAGGCCCCCTCTGTCAGGAGGCGCCCCACCGCCTCCGCCACTCCCGGTGCCTTGGGCCAGGAGGTGCTCCCGTTGTCAAAATAGATCCTGCCGTTTTCTCCTTCCATATTCCCCTGCCTCCTTTTCTTTCGCGCTGTGTACTGTACTCATTATAGGTCCTGCCGCTCATTCTGCGCAAGATGCTTCTTGAGGGATTAGAAAAATGACTTTTGCCGCGCCCCGCAAAGGGCTATAATAGAAAGGAATGAATAGAAGGAGGATTTGTTCCATGATCTACAGAAAAGAGTATTTTCCCCAGTTCCGCGAGTCCGACCACACCGGGCTTGTGGGAGCCGGCGGCTATTTTGAATATTTTCAGGACGCGGTGACCGCCTACATGCACACTCTAGGCAAGGGCAACGACACCCTGCCAGAGGACTATGGCATCTGCTGGGTCTTCACCAAATATAAACTCCACATCGAAAAGCGGACGGGCTATGACTCTCCCCTGGAGCTGGCCTCCTGGGTGGAAAATCCCCGCCCTTCAGTTCGGTTCCACCAGGCCTTCACCGTCTCCCGTGGGCAGGAGGTCCTGGCCAAGGGGCGGATGGAGAGCTGCCTGTGCGACCTGAATGCTGGGAAAATCTGCCCCCCGCAGGACATCGATTATCCCACAGACACCGATGAGGGCACTGCCCTTGAGCTTCCTCCCTTCCAGCGTTTTCCCAAGACCGCGGAAGGCATGGAGCTCTGCTATACCCACACTGTCCGCTACACGGACCTGGACAAGAGCCGCCACATGAACAACCAGAAGTACATTCCTCTCTTTCTCAACGCCTTTGATCTGGATTTCCAGACAGGAAAGCAGATCACAGACTTTGAGATCCACTACCTGCGGCAGTGCTTTGAAAAAGAACGCATTTCCATCTGGCGCGCAAAGAGAGCGCATGATTTTCTCCTGACGGGCATAAAGGAGGACGGGACTTTGGCAGTCCAGGCCAGCATCACCTTCCGGGAGGAGGCGTGCAGCCATGCATAGTCCCCTGCCCCCCTCTGACACAGCTCCCAATTTCGACCCATGTGACCTTTACCGGGACTGCACTCTCTGTCCCCGCATGTGCCATGCCAACCGGTATGTCCGGACCGGCATCTGCGGCTGCGGCCCCGAAATCAGGGCGGCCCGGGCGGCCCTCCACTTCTGGGAGGAGCCCTGCATCAGCGGTCAGGATGGCAGCGGCGCTGTCTTCTTCTCCGGCTGTACGCTGAAGTGCTGCTACTGCCAGAACTATCCCATCAGCCGGGGGGAAGTGGGAAAGGCCATCTCACAGGAGCGGCTGGAAGAGATCTTTCTTGAGCTGCAGGACCAGGGCGCCCGAAACATCGACCTGATCACCGCCACCCAGTTTCTCCCCTCCATCCTGCCGGTCCTTGAGAAGGTACGCCCGAAGCTGCATATCCCTATCGTCTACAACTGCGGCGGCTACGAGAGAGTGGAGACGCTGCGGATGCTGGAGGGGTACGTGGACGTGTATCTGCCGGACCTTAAATATTTTTCTTCCGACAAGGCAAAAAAATATTCCGGCGCGCCGGATTACTTCCAGCACGCCTCCGCGGCTGTGGAGGAAATGATCCGGCAGACCGAAAAGCCTGTCTTTGACGAAAATGGGATACTGGTCCGAGGCACTCTCATACGGCACATGGTCCTCCCGGGCCAGAAGGAGGACTCCATCCGCCTGCTTGGCTGGATGGCGGAAAATCTTCCAAAGGGCGGCTTTCTCCTAAGTCTCCTGAGCCAGTACACTCCCTTCTTCAAGGCAGCAGAGCACCCTCAGATCAACCGCCGCCTCACCTCCTACGAATATGGGAAAGTGCTGGACGCGGCCCTGGAGCTTGGTCTGGATACAGGCTACATGCAGGAGCGGTCCAGCGCCAGGGAAGAGTACACCCCTCCCTTTGACCTGGAGGGGTTGTAAAAGCAGGCAGGCTCTCCTATGAAACTGTCTCCCGGAGGAACCGATCCACCTCCCGGTTGAAGGCCTCCGGGTTCCCGGCCGCAATAAAGTGGTCGCCCGGGATGATGCGAAGCTCTGCCCCCGGTATCTCCGCCGCGATCAGCCTGGTGTGCTCCTCCCGTATCATATCCCTCTCCCCTGCGATCACAAGCGTGGGGCTCTGGATGTTCCGGAGCTCCTCCTGTTCTATATTGGGATCCTTTACCATGAGCCGCAGCAGCTCCGCGTTGGCCCTGGCTTTCCCGCTGAAGTGGCCGAAAAAGGAGGCCGCGTAATACCCCAGGATAATGGGGATCTGGACCGACGGCTTCACTCCCCGGGACCACAGGTTGGCCCCGTTCAGGATGAGACGATCCACCCTTTCCGGATACCGCAGGGCAAAAATAATCGCGATATTTCCCCCGTCTGAAAATCCCAGAAGATCCGCTCTCTCGATCCCCATCTCCTCCACAAATTCCCGCAGATCCTCGGCGAACTGGCGGATGGTGAAGGGCGCGGGGCCCCGGGGCGATCTGCCGTGTCCCCTCGTGTCCACTGCGATGACCCGCCGCGTCTGTGAAAAATAGTCCATCTGGCTCTCAAAATAGCTGCTGTCCTCCCCGTTTCCGTGGAGGAGGATCAGGGGCTTGCCCTTGCCTTTTTCTTTGTAGTACAGGTGTGTCATAAGCAAATCCTCTCCTGTGGCTTTAATGAATCTTTATCACACATATATTGATCTCTCCGTAGATAAAATCCCCGCCCTCACTGTCCACCTGAAGCACCGCAGGGGCGGAGGGCACTTCCAGTATCTGGGAAAACGACATCCCGGCCGTGGCCCCCTGGACAGTAAAGGTGTGGACAGCCGAGGCGCCTGCCTCCTCTGTCCCCTGCCGGTCAAGGAACAGTCTCACGCTCAGGGGAAGGGAAGTGCCCGGCCCCGGAGTGATGGCCCCGTGAAAAGAGACGTAGTAAACGCCCATCTGCCGGATGGTAATGTCCGAACTGTTCTGTCCGTGGGCTATCGCCTCCCCCAGGACTGCGCCATTTCTGTCAAAGATCAGGGGCATTCCCGGCGTTCCCAACTGAGGCGGAGTGGAAAAAGCGCTGAGGAAATCCCCTGTCCCTCCTGCCGGCCCCTGAGGACCTGGTTCCCCCTGAGGCCCAGGAGGGCCGGCTGGACCCTGTTCTCCACGGGGCCCCGGTTCTCCCTGGGGGCCGGGAGGGCCTGGAGGACCAGGCCGTCCATTCTGGCATCCTAGTCTGCACTTTGGACACTGACATTTCTTCTTTCTATATCCGTCTTCACATTGCATTGAAAAAAACCTTTTTTGTTATCAGTATATGCAGGGGGTGGGGAGGGCGACTCATCAGAGACGTAAAATATAGGAACAGTCACTTATCCTTACATCACTTTTAGTTCACGACCTCACAAGGAGGTCGACTATAGGAATATACACTTATCATTGTGGCAAGATACTCACATCTTTAACTGTCTTGCAATAAATTTTTATATTTCTTCTATAAATAAAATAATAATCTAATAATTTAAAGTCATATTATAATTTCTTACTTTAATCTCTGTCTGTATATGCTATTTTTCTTATGTCAGGTGTAAAGCCTGTAAGTTGAAAAAAATTTTTAGAAATTTGTTATTGTTTTGTCGAAAAAGCGACAGGCTTATGCTTATCGCTTTTTCACATTCTCTCTACTTTTCCCTGCACACCTGAAAAACATAAAACTTCAGATAATAGCTCTCATCCGCCGCCCACAGGATCGGATGATCCGGCGCCTGGGTGCGGAACTCCACCTGCCGCAGGCGCACGTGGGCATTCCTGGCCGCCTCCCGGATGGTCTTTGTAAAAAGCTCAAAGTCCATAAAGTGGGAGCAGGAGCAGGTGGCGAGAAAGCCGCCGTCCTTTACCAGCTTCATGCCCCGCAGGTTGATCTCCCGGTAGCCCTTCACCGCATTTTTGATGGAGCTTCTGGACTTTGTGAAGGCCGGCGGGTCCAGCACTACCACATCGTACTTCTCTCCCTTCTCCACCAGGGAGGGAAGCAGGTCAAACACATCAGCCTCCAGAAATTCCACCCGGTCTGACAGCCCGTTTAGCTCTGCGTTCTCCCTGGCCTGGGCCACTGCAAGGCCGGAGGCGTCCACACCAAGGACGCTCTTCGCCCCGGCAACCCCCGCATTAAGGGCAAAGGACCCTGTGTGGGTGAAGCAGTCCAGCACCCGTGCTCCCCGGCACAGCTTCTGGATCGCCAGCCGGTTGTATTTCTGATCCAGGAAAAATCCGGTCTTCTGTCCGTCCTTGACGTCCACGATGTATTTGACCCCATTCTCCTCAATATGGACAAAGGTGTCAAAAGGCTCCCCAAGAAACCCCTTCGTCTTCCTCATGCCCTCTTTTTCCCGCTCCCTAGCATCGCTCCTCTCGTAGACGCCCCGGATGCTAATGCCATCCTCTGCAAGGATCTCTTTCAATATAAGGAGCAGCTTCTCCTTGTGCCTGTCCATCCCAAGAGCCAGGCACTGGAAGACGAGCACGTCCGAGAACTTGTCCACCACCAGGCCCGGCAGGAAATCCGCCTCCCCGAAGACGATCCGGCAGCTCCCTGTGTCCACAGTCCTTTTCCGGTACTCCCAGGCATCCTTAAGGCGTTGCCTGAAAAATTCTTCATTGATCTCCTGGTCCGGGTTTCTTGTCAGCATCCGGATGCGGATCTTGGAGTGCATATTGATAAAGCCCCGTCCCATTGGATAGCCGTCAAAGTCGTGGACCATCACAACATCCCCATTCTCAAAGGCTCCTGTCACGCTACCTATCTCATTGTCAAAAATCCAGGCGCCCCCCGCCTTCAGCGTGCGCCCTTCTCCTTTTTTCAGTACTGCCAATGCCAAACTCATATCGTTTCTCCTATACTCTCTGCTTTGTATTTTTTTCTGTAGTTTCCCCCGTCTTTTTCAGTCTGCCGTCCATATCATCATACCATATTTCTCCGCTTTTTTCATTCCGGATCAGAGACGAGTTTATCAGAAATATGTCCGGAAGGCATGCACATCCGGTCTTGAGTTTTCACACTAACAGAGCTATACTTATAGGCGGAAAATACAGCATCTTCCTCTGCGGAAGATGCAAATACAAAAGGAGATGCTTGATATGTTGAACGAAAAAGTAGCAAAACTGTTAAACGAGCAGGTAAACAAAGAATTCTACTCCGCTTATCTGTACCTGAGTTTTTCTAACTTCTATAAGGATCTGGGACTGGACGGATTCGCCAACTGGTATAATGTGCAGGCTCAGGAGGAGAGAGACCACGCCATGCTCTTCATCCAGTATATGCAGAACAATGATGTTCCTGTCACTCTGGAGGCCATCGAAAAGCCGGACGCCAAACTGAAAGAGAAAATGGATGCGCTGAAGGCAGGATACGCCCATGAGCAGTATGTGACCGGCCTCATCCACAATATCTATGAGGCAGCCTACGAGGTAAAAGACTTCCGCACCATGCAGTTCCTGGACTGGTTTGTCAAGGAACAGGGTGAAGAGGAGACAAACGCAAGCGACCTGATCAAAAAAATGGAGCTCTTCGGGGACGATGCCAAGAGCCTCTATATGCTGGATCAGGAGCTGGGCGGACGCACATATGCGGCACCTTCACTGGTACTGTAGTAAGCTCTGCGGCGGGAACCGCAACCTGTGCGGCGCCTGCATACATGAAAGACAAGTCCATATAGCATAAAAGACGGCGCAGCCTTCCCTCACGAAAGGGTCTGCGCCGTCTGATTTTTATTCTTCTGCCTTGTCAGCGTTCAGCGGGTCGTCTCTCTACTGTGCTGTGCAGCTCACCGGCTCATATCCGGCCTCTTTGACCGCGTCCATCAGCACCTGGTCAGCCACGTCCTCTGTCATGGAGACAGTGGCTGTCTTTTTCTCCAGATCCACCTGGGCGCTGTCCACGCCTGCCACTCCCGCCAGAGCCTTCTCCACGTGCATCTTGCAGTGCTCACACATCATACCTTCTACTACCAGTGTCTTTTTCATCGTTACCATTCCTTTCTCGTCACTTTGCTCATTTTTACTGTCCAAACCGGAGTCCTCCGGAATGTTCGCTGTCATATGGCCTGCCTTCTCTCCGTCTTCTGCCCTTGCCTTCGGTCCGTCTGTCCGGCCTGTCAGGGCCGGCTTGAAGAACCGCAGCCGCAGTGCGTTGGTCACTACGCACACGGAGGAGAGGCTCATGGCCGCGGAGCCGATCATGGGGCTTAAACGCAGGCCGAAGGCCGGGAACAGAGCTCCCGCCGCCACAGGGATGCCGAGGATATTGTAGAAGAACGCCCAGAACAGGTTCATATGGATATTCCTTATAACCGCTCTGCTCAGCTCGATGGCTGTCACCACGTCCTGGAGGGAGTCCTTCATCAGCACCACATCCGCCGACTCGATGGCAATGTCCGTACCCGCTCCGATGGCGATGCCGATATCCGCCCTTGTGAGAGCCGGGGCGTCGTTGATGCCGTCCCCCACCATGGCTACCTTATGTCCCTTCTCCTGCCAGGAGCGGACGCAGGCCTCCTTCTCTGTGGGGAGCACGTCGGACACGGCCTCGGCGATGTCCAGCTCCTTCCGGATAGCCTCCGCCGTCACCTTGTTGTCCCCTGTCAGCATGACCACCGTAAGGCCCATCTCTTTGAACCTCCGGATGGCCTCCCGGCTGGTCTCTCGGACTGTGTCGGCCACTGCGATGATGCCGGCCGCCTGCCCGTCACGTGAAAAGAGAAGGGGCGTCTTGCCCTGTGAAGCGTACCGCTCCATCCGCTCCTGCACGGAAGCCTCTTCTTCCGGGGATGCCACTGCCTTCTCCTCTTTCATGAAGGCCAGGTTGCCGGCCAGCCATGCCTTTCCGGAGATAAGGGCTGATACGCCCCGACCTGTCCGGGCCTGGAAATCCTCTGCCTTTGACTGGGATACGCCGTCTCCTCTCGCCTTCTCCACCACTGCCTGGGCCAGGGGATGCTCGCTCCCCGCCTCCAGGGCAGCTGCCTGGGCCAGGAATTCCTCTCGGCTCATGGATGGATCCAGGACTTCTATGTCCGTCACCTCCGGGTGTCCGGACGTGATAGTGCCGGTCTTATCCAGGATAACCGTGTCGATGGAGTGGAGATTTTCCAGGCTCTCCGCCGACTTGATAAGGATGCCGTACTCCGCCGCCTTTCCGGTTCCCACCATGATGGCCACCGGAGTGGCAAGGCCAAGGGCACAGGGACAGGAAATGACGAGCACCGCGATGGCGTTTGAGAGGGCAAACTCAAAGTCCTGCCCCGCCGCGATCCACACAATGGCTGTCAGGATGGCAATGCAGATGACCACCGGCACGAAGACGCCGCTGACCTTATCCGCCAGCCTGGCGATGGGCGCCTTTGAGTTGCCAGCCTCGTCCACAAGGCGGATGATCTGGGAGAGAGTAGTGTCCTCTCCCACCTTGGACGCACGGAACCGAAAGGTCCCGTTTTTGTTGATCGTAGCCGAGATGACTGTATCCCCGGGCAGCTTCTCCACCGGGATGCTCTCCCCGGTGATGGCCGCCTGGTCCACGTACCCGGCGCCCTCTGTCACGACACCGTCCACGGGGATGCTGCCGCCGGGCTTAATGACCACGATGTCTCCGGCTGCCACCTGCTCCGCAGGCACAGTCACCTCCTGGCCATTCTTTATAATAATCGCTGTCTTGGGCGCTAAGTCCACCAGCTTCCCGAGGGCGTCGGAGGTCTTTGACTTGGATCTTGCCTCCAGGTATTTTCCCACTGTCACAAGGGTCAGGATCGTAGCGGAGGACTCAAAATACAGGGCGTGGGCGTACTCGTGGACCACAGCCATGTCCTGGTGTCCAAAGCCCCAGGCCATGCGGTACATGGCAAAGAGGCCGTATATCAGGGAAGCCCCTGAGCCGATGGCCACAAGGGAGTCCATGTTGGGAGCCCGCTTTATAAGCGCCTTCAGCCCCACCTTGTAGAATTTCCGGTTCAGCACAAGGATAGGCACAGTCAGGATGAGCTGTGTCAGGGCCGAGATCATGGCGTTCTCCATGCCGGTCAGGATGCCGGGCACGGGAAGTCCTATCATGGGGCCCATGGCCACGTACATCAGAGGAACCAGCAGGATGACGGAGGATATCAGCCGCACCTTCATGCTGCGGCGCTCCTCCTGGGCTCTGCTCTGGCGGGTCTCCCATTCGCTGCGGAAGCCTCCGCCCTTCTCGTCAGGGACAGCGTCCGCAGGGGAGGCTCCGTAGCCAATCCCCTCGACAGCATGGACGATAGCCACGCTGTCCAGCTTCGTCTCATCATAGTCCACTGTCATTTGATTCGCCAGGAGGCTCACGTTCACGTCCTCCACGCCCTCTAATTTCTGCACGCACCGGGTCACATTTGCCTGGCAGGCTGCACAGGTCATGCCGGTTACGTTATATTTTTCTTTTTTCATTACCAGGGTCACCTACTTTCTTCAAATGCTGCCTTTATACCCCCTATTGGTATTTTCAGTGTTATTATATACCCCGGTACGGTGTATTGCAATACCTTTTTCAGCTTTTTTCGAAAAGCATTCTCATTTTTATTTTCCGTCCACATTCTCGGATCCCTCGTTCGTCCCGCCGTCTGCCGGCTCCTGGCACCTCAGGCTCAGGATCCCGTCTGCCAGGATCTTCACATCGTCCAGGATATAGTCAAAGGCTCCCGCCTTGTAAAGGTTGACCACAAGAAGGCCGATGGGCACCGCCAGGATCATCCACAGGATGCCGCCGGCCCGATATCCGGCGTATAGCAGCACCAGGGTGAAGAGGGGATTCATACCCATGCTGTCCCCCACCAGCTTTGGCTGGATCAGCTGCCGCACGATCTGAGTCACAGCGTAGAGCACAGCCAGAGCCACCACCCTGCGGTAGTCGCCTGTCAGGAGCTCATAGAGAGCCCAGGGAAGAAGTGCGGTGCCTGTCCCGAAGAAGGGCAGGAAATCCAGGAAGGCGATACCGATGGCCAGCAGGATGGAAAAATGTACGCCCATGATCCCAAATCCCACCAGCAGGATCGCAAACACTACTGCCATGATCTTGAGCTGCGCCTTGAAATACCCGCCCACCGCATATTTCAGGTTGTCCGTCACCATAGTCATCCGCTCCACAATGGGATCCGGGAAAATCTTTTTCGCCCAGACGATAATGCTCTCTCTGTCAGCAATAAAGAAATAGGCGGAGATGATTGTGACAATGAAGGAGATCAGGATGGAAGGGATACGCTTGGCAAAGTTGCCCGCCGCCTCCACAGTGGGTTCACTTATAGTACTGATGATGCCGCTCATGGTCTCATCCAGGTTGGCAGCCACCGCATCCAGTCCCTCCTGCACATTGTCCGGAAGCAGCTGGGAGAGCTGGGAGGTCCTCTCCCCGATCTGACGGAAGCCTCTCTCAAGATCCCTGTACATGGACGGGAAATCCTGGATGAGGGAGCTGATTTCTCCCCATATCCTGCTGATGGCAAAATAGATCAGGCCGATACAGGCCGCCAGCACCACGATGATGATGATGGCGGAGCCCAGCTTCTTGACGATCTTCAGCCTTTTCTCCAGCCATACTACAAGGGGGCTGGCGATAAAAGACAGAAACCATCCGATCACAAAGGGCATGAAATAGAACAGCGCCCTCACGCCCACATAGATAAACAAAATTGTCCCGATCAGGCTGAAGGCCAGGCTGACGATCACCTTCCAGTAGGGCCTGTTGTCCTTCACGGCGTCCCCTTCATTTGTCCCCATTTTTCTCCACCTCTCTTAGCATTTATTCTTCTTTTCCCCTGTCCAGGAATTCTGTCTCCACGAGCTCCCAGATCTCGTCTCTCCCCTGTTTCGTCACCGATGAGAATGGGATGATCCTTGTACCGGGCACCAGCTTCAGCCCCTGCCGGAGCATTTTCACATGCTTGTCCACCTGGCTTCTCTTCAGCTTGTCCAGCTTGGTGGCGATGATGATAGGGTTATAGCCCTGGCTCACCACCCAGTCGTACATCATCTTGTCGTTGGCCGACGGCTCGTGGCGGATGTCGATAAGGAGAAACACTGCCCGCAGCTGCTTTGAGCCGTGGAGGTATCTCTCGATCATCTTCCCCCATTTTTCCTTCTCCTGCTGGGACACCTTCGCGTAGCCGTATCCCGGCAGGTCTACCAGATACATCTCATCGTTGATGTTGTAAAAATTGATAGTCTGAGTCTTTCCCGGCGTGGCCGATATCCTGGCGTAGGACTTCCGGTTCATGAGGGCGTTGATGAGGGAGGATTTACCCACATTGGACTTCCCCGCAAACGCGATCTCCGGCTTGTCGTTTTCCGGCAGTCTGCTTGTGATGCCGCACACGGTTTCCAGATTAATATTTTTTATGATCATAGCTTTATTCCTCTGTTTACTCTTCTTTTACAAACGCTTCCTCAAGCACCTGCTCCATGTGGGACACAGGGATGATCTTCAGCCCCTTTGTGATTTCCGCGGAGAGCTCTGCCACGTCTTTTTCGTTCTCCTTGGGCACAAGAACCGTCTTCATACCTGCGCTTCCGGCCGCCAGCAGCTTTTCCTTCAGTCCGCCGATGGGCAGGACTCTTCCCCGCAGGGTGATCTCCCCTGTCATAGCCACATCCGCCCGGACCTTCCGTCCTGTAACTGCGGAGAGCATGGCCGTGGCCATGGTGATGCCGGCGGAGGGGCCGTCCTTGGGAACCGCGCCCTCGGGAATGTGGATGTGGATGTCATGGTTCTCAAAGAAATCCTCCGCAATGCCATACCGGCTCCCCACGGAACGGATGTAGCTGATGCCGGTGCGGGCGGACTCCTTCATCACGTCCCCCAGCTGTCCTGTCAGGATCAGCTCACCCTTCCCGGGCATCACGTTGACCTCGATCTGCAGGGTGTCGCCGCCCACACTGGTCCAGGCGAGTCCCCGCACGATGCCCACCTCATCCGTCAGGTTGGCCTTCTGGTATGTATATTTCTCGTTGCCCAGATATTTGTGCAGATTGCTCTCGGTTACACGGACCTTTTCCTTCTTCCCCTCCAGGATCTCTCTGGCCGCCTTCCGGCAGATGTTTCCGATCTCCCTCTCAAGCTGGCGCACGCCCGCTTCCTTTGTGTAGTTCCGGGCCATCCTCCAGACAGCCCCGCGGCTGATAGAGAGCTGCTCCGGCTTCAGGCCGTGGCGCTCAAGCTGCTTGGGGATCAGGTGCTCCATGGCGATGTGGAGCTTCTCGTTCTCCGTGTAGCTGGACACCTCGATGACCTCCATCCGGTCCAAAAGGGGCCTGGGGATGGTCTGCAGGGTGTTGGCGGTGGTCACAAAGAGGACCTCGGAAAGATCCAGTGGCACCTCCAGGTAGTGGTCCCGGAAGCGGTAGTTCTGCTCGCTGTCCAGCACCTCCAGAAGGGCGGAAAAGGTGTCCCCCTTGTAGTCGTTGCTCACCTTGTCAATCTCGTCCAGCAGCATGAGGGGATTTTTCACCCCGGCGCTGCGGATGCCCGCCGCGATGCGCCCCGGCATGGCTCCCACGTAGGTCTTCCTGTGGCCTCTGATCTCCGCCTCGTCCCGCACGCCTCCCAGGGAGATGCGCACGTAGGGCTTCTTCAGCGCCCGGGCCAGGGATCTGGCGATGGAGGTTTTCCCCGTTCCCGGAGGTCCCACCAGGCAGAGGATGGGGCTTTCTCCCTTTCTCGTCAGGGCCCGCACAGCCAGGAACTCCAGCACTCTCTCCTTCACCTGCTCCAGTCCGTAGTGGTCCTCCTCCAGCACCTGCCTGGCGTAGGCTATGTCCCTGTGGTCCTCCACAGCCTTGTCCCAGGGCATCTCCAGCATGGTCTCGATGTAGGTCCGGATCACGCCGTTCTCCGCCGGGCTGTTCAGGGTGCTCTTGAAGCGTCCTATCTCCTTTTGCAGCTTCTCCTTCACCTCGTCGGAGGCCTGCAGTCTGTCCGCCGCGGCCTGGAACTCCTCGGCATCGGAGATGGTGTTCTCCTCCCCCAGCTCCTCCCGGATGAGCTTTAGCTGCTCCCGCAGGATGTACTCCCGCTGGTTCTGGTCCACCCTCTCCCGGACCTTGGTCTGGATCTCCTCCTTGATGTTCATGATCTGCATCTCGTTCACCAGCTTGAAGGCCAGCAGCTGGTAGCGCTTCAGAAGATCCGTCTCCTCCAGGAGCTCCTGCAGGTCCTTCTGCTCCAGGGGCACGTTGGCAGCGATCCAGTTCACCACCTTGGCCAGCTCCGTGTACTCCTGCACCTGCTTCAGCATATCCTTGGGATACTTGGGCAGACGGCCTGCGTACTCCGCGTAGATCTCCTTCAGGCCCCTCGTCATAGCCTCCTGGCTCACCTGGTCCGCCGCAGCCTCCAGCGGCTCCTCCCCGCTGTCCGGCAGGGGGCTCACCTCGGCACGCATGTAGGGCGTCTCAAACTCCACTCGCCGGATGACCGCCCTCTCCTCCCCGGAGATCAGGACCCGAAGAAGGTTCCTGGGCAGCTTGATGACCTGCCGGATGGAAGCGATCGTCCCCACCTCGTACAGGTCCGCCGCCGTCGGTTCCTCCACTTCTATATCTCTCTGGGCCGTCAGGAAAATCTTCTGGCCTTCCTCCTGCATGGCCTCCTCGATGGCCTCAATGGAGCGCTCCCTGCTGACGTCAAAATGGGTCACCATCTCAGGCATCACCGTCATCCCCCGCAGGGCCACCATGGGGAGGCTCATTATTTCTCTATCCGTCATTTCGTCTTCTCCTGTCCTGTATATTTTCACAGTGCATTGCAAAAAGCGGGCGCAATCACTCTTGCACCCGCCCCGTTCACGCACTTTTAAGCACTTTCAATTCTCAGATCATCATGTCCGCAGATCGGCTTGCCTGTGCCGTTCACCACGGATTTCGTGATGCGGCATGTCTTCAGCGTCTCGTCAGATGGGGCATGATACATGGTATCCATCATAATATTTTCCATAATGGCCCGGAGCCCTCTGGCACCGGTCTTCCTCTTCAGCGATGTGTCTGCAATAGCCTCCAGGGCATCCTGGTCAAAGGTCAGCTCCACGCCGTCCAGCTCCAGCATCTTCTGGTACTGCTTGACAATAGCGCTCTTTGGCTCCGTCAGGATGCGGATCAGGGCATCCCGGTCCAGCATCTCCAGCGATACCGTCACCGGAAGACGTCCCACCAGCTCAGGGATCAGCCCGAACTTCACCAGATCCTGGGGAAGCACCTGCTTTAAGAGCCGGTCAATGTCGTCCTCATGTCCTGCAGCGATCTCCGCATTAAAGCCAATGGACTTCTGATCGATCCTCTTCTCAATGATCTTCTCCAGTCCCTCAAAGGCTCCGCCGCAGATAAACAGGATGTTGGTGGTGTCTATCTGGATCAGCTCCTGGTGCGGATGCTTTCTCCCTCCCTGGGGAGGCACATTTGCCACAGTGCCCTCAATGATCTTCAGGAGCGCCTGCTGCACACCCTCGCCGGACACATCCCTGGTGATAGAGGGATTTTCTGACTTCCTTGTGATCTTGTCGATCTCGTCAATATAGATGATGCCGTACTCGGCTCTCTCGATATCCCCGTCAGCGGCCTGGATGATCTTCAGCAGGATGTTCTCCACATCCTCGCCCACATAGCCCGCCTCTGTCAGGGCTGTGGCGTCCGCGATGGCAAAGGGCACGTTGAGGATCTTGGCCAGCGTCTGGGCCAGCAGCGTCTTGCCGCAGCCCGTGGGCCCCAGCATGAGGATGTTGCTCTTCTTCAGCTCCACCCCCAGGTCCTTCTGGGCCATGATCCGTTTATAGTGATTATATACTGCAACAGACAATACCTTCTTCGCCTCCTCCTGGCCGATGACATAGTCGTCCAGGAAGGCTTTGATCTCCTCCGGCTTCAGCAGATTGATATCGTCAAAGGGATTGATATTTCTGGTATTTTCATATTCAAATTCTTCTTCCATGATCTCGGCGCACACGTCAATGCACTCATCGCAGATGTACACGCCTCCCGGTCCTGCAATCAGCTTTCGAACCTGTGACTGGGGCTTGTTGCAGAACGAGCATCTGATCTGGTCGTCATTTCTTCCTGCCATACTCTCACCTCATCTTATCAATTTTCAAGTGACCGGAGGATACTCCCGAAATCGCTCCGGTCCTTGAACACAAACGAAGGACCGGCATACCAGGAGGTTATTCTCCCGGTACGCCCGCCCCCGGTCTTATTTACGGCTTGATATAATTTCATCCACTAATCCGTATGCCTTGGCCTCTTCAGCCGACATAAAATTATCGCGGTCCGTATCGGCACAGATGACCTCCAGCGGCTGCCCTGTGTTCTGTGCAAGGATCCTGTTCAGGGTATCCTTTGTCTTCTGGATATGCTGGGCTGCTATCTGGATTTCCGTCGCCTGTCCCTGTGCTCCGCCGGAGGGCTGATGGATCATGATCTCTGAATGTGGCAGGGCAAACCTCTTGCCCTTTGCTCCCCCGGCAAGGAGGAAGGATCCCATGCTTGCCGCCATACCGATACAGTATGTGCACACATCACATTTAATATACTGCATGGTATCGTAAATTGCCATTCCCGCTGTGACAGATCCGCCCGGGCTGTTGATGTAGAGATGGATATCCTTCTCCGGATCCTCAGCCTCCAGGAACATAAGCTGTGCCACAACAACGCTTGCGGACACGTCTGTCACTTCCTCTCCAAGGAAAATGATCCTGTCCTTTAAAAGTCTGGAATAAATGTCGTAGGAGCGCTCTCCACGGCTGGTCTGTTCAATGACATAAGGTACTAAACTCATGCAAATTCCTCCTGTCTATATGCCACGGCTGTCCACTTACTCTGTAACGGCGTTCTCCACCAGGAAGGTTACTGCCTCCTGTACAGCCATGTCCTCTTTCATCTGTTTTTTCTCTTCCTCGCCCATGTACTCTTTCAGCTTGTCAGCCTCCATCTTGTACATCTCGGCCATCTTGTTAATCTCCTCGTCCAGCTTCTCATCGCTGATCTCAATGTTCTCAGCCTTTGCGATAGCCTCCAGGACAAGGCGTGTCTGGATGCGGTTCACAGCCTGGGGCTTCAAATCCTCAAGCATCTTGTCTGTTGTCTGTCCTGTGAACTGGCAGTACTGCTCCATAGTCAGGCCCTGCTGCTGCATCCTTCTGGCAAAGTCGTCCAGCATCTGTCTTGCCTGGGTGTCGATCATGGCGTCCGGGATCTCCATTGTGGCATTGGCGATAGCCTGCTCCACTGCCTGGTTCTCCTGCTTTGTCTTGCCCTCAGACTCCTTCTGCTCCTTGATCTTTGCCTTGATGTCTGCCTTGTATTCATCTAATGTGTCAAACTCGGAAACCTCTGCCGCGAACTCGTCGTCGATCTCCGGCAGCTCCTTCGCCTTGATCTCATGGATGGTGCACTTGAACACAGCCTCTTTCCCCTTCAGATCCTCTGCGTGGTAATCCTCCGGGAAGGTAACCTTTACTTCCTTCTCCTCGCCGGAATTCACGCCGATAAGCTGCTCCTCAAATCCCGGGATAAAGGAACCGGAACCAATGGTCAGCGGATAGTTCTCTCCCTTTCCTCCCTCGAAGGCCTCGCCGTCAACGAATCCCTCAAAGTCCAGGATCACCTCGTCTCCATCCTGTACCGGACGGTCCTCAACTGTGATAGTTCTCGCGTTCTTCTCAGCCTCCTCCTGAAGCTTTGCGTCGATCTCCTTCTGTGTCACGCGGTTGGAGACCTTGTCAACCTTCAGTCCCTTGTACTCACCAAGTGTCACTTCCGGTTTCACAGCAACCTCTGCTGTAAAGATAAACGGCTTGCCCTTCTCGATCTGAACGATGTCGATCTTCGGCTGGGAGGCAATCTCCAGCTCGCACTCGTCGTAGGCATCGGAATATGCCTTCGGGATCAGCGCGTTTGCAGCGTCATCGTAAAAGATCTCAGCTCCGTACATTTTCTCGATCATCTGGCGCGGTACCTTTCCCTTGCGGAAGCCCGGGATGCTGATCTTGGATTTCTGTCTGTTGTATGCGGTCTGAAGCGCTTTCTCAAGTTCTTCAGCAGAAACCTCGATGGTCAGCTTTGCCATGTTTTTCTCTAATTTCTCTACCTGTAAACTCATGAAAATATTCCTCCTGTTTCTAACCTGCCGTGGGCCCTCACAAAGCGCCTCTTCCCAGAAAAGTATGCAAGGCAGGCAATTCTGCATACACTCATTTAAAGAGTATAACACAAACGTGTAAAAATAGCCAGCTTTATTTCAGATAAATAATGGACTCCGCCACCTCGTCCGCCTTCAGCTTGTCGGACAGAACCTCCACCAGCTTCAGTCCGAAGTCAATGGCTGTTCCCATTCCCCGGCTCGTGATGATATTGCCGTCCTGGACTACAGGCGCCTTCACCAGCACGGCGCCGGAGAGCTTCTCCTCAAAGGATGGGTAGCAGATGGCCCGCTTTCCTTTTAAAAGGCCCATATTCCCCAGAATACTGGGTGCCGCGCAGATGGCGCCCACATACTTTCCGCCCTCGCAGAAGGCCCTCACTACCTGCTTCACGCCCGGGTGAGCCTCCAGGTTCGTGGTGCCCGGCATGCCTCCGGGAAGGACCAGCATGTCAAATTCGTCAAAATTCACCTCATCGAACAGATCCTCCGTCTGCACATTGATGCCGTGGGAGCCCGCCACCATGTAGTCGTCCGATATGGAGACAGTGTCCACATATATCCTCGCGCGCCTGAGCAGGTCCACTGCCGTGAGCGCCTCAATCTCTTCAAAACCATCTGCAAGTAACACTGCTGCTTTTTTCATTGCAATTCCTCCTCTTTTTTCCATATTGTTATAGTAGCAGACTGCCTCTCAAAAAGCAATTCATTTACATTTTTCGTTTTTTACGCTATCTTATATTAGTATAAGAGCGGAGCGCCCACCGGGCGCCGCCAAGGAAAGGAGATCGTATTGATTATGGAAATCGAGCGCAAATATCTGATCCCGGAGATCCCCTCCGGCCTGGACATACAGAAAACCCGCGTCATCGAACAGGGGTATCTCTGCACCGCCCCTGTGGTCCGCATCCGCAGGGACAATGACGACTATATACTCACCTACAAATCCAAGGGCCTGATGGAGCGGGAGGAGTACAACCTTCCCCTGACACGTGAGGCTTACGAGCATCTGAAGGCAAAGATCGACGGCCGTCTCATCGAGAAGGTCCGCCATGTGATCCCCCTGGAGGAGGGCCTCTTTATCGAGCTGGATGTCTTCAAAGGAGACCTGGCGCCTCTTGTGCTGGCGGAGGTGGAGTTTCCCACCCGGGAGATGGCAGAGGACTTCTGCCCGCCGGACTGGTTCGGGGAAGATGTGACCTTCTCCGCCCTCTATCACAACAGCACCTTAAGTCAGATCTGATTTTCCGCAACAATCTGTTGCTTTTATTGTCGTTTCAGCTACGTTTCGTTGCATAAGGATCCACGGATCTGGTTAATTGCTATACTATGTGTTACAAAAAAACGACGGAGGTACAGCAATGGCCAGCATCCAGTATCTTGCCAACAATCTAAAATTTCTGCGGACCATGACCGGCAGGACCCAGGATGACCTGGCTGTTCTTCTGAACATATCCAGGCAGGCCTACTCCAACTACGAGGCCGCGAAGCGGACACCCGGCCTGGATACTCTTCTGCGCCTCTCCGCCCTCTACCACGTCTCTGTGGATGTACTCCTGGGCGTGGATCTGTCCGCCTTTCCGACCAGGTATGCCGGGAACGCCATAGTCATGGAGGAGCAGCCGCCCTACGGCGAAAAGGGGAGCGGATACGAAGAGGATATGTGCCTGTTCTGTCTGACAAAAGAAGAAGCGGAATTTATCACTAAACTCCGCGTTCTCCCACCCTCGGAAAGAGAGAAATTCTTCAGTCTTTCCCGTATTTTCTTTAAAAATCCCTGATCCGCCCCTGCTCTACTCTACAAGGGCGAGGGCGAAGCCCTCGTGCACTGCGTTCATGGCCTCGTCAATATCCTTCTCGTCGATCAGCACTGTGATGCGGATCTCTGATGTGGAGATCATGTTGATGTTGATACGTGAATTGTAGAGAGACTCAAACATCTTGGCAGCCACACCCGGATTGCTCATCATGCCGGCTCCCACAACAGAGATCTTTGCCACCTTTGCATTGTATGTAATCTCCTGGATCGTCAGAGCCTCCTTGTGCTCTTCCAGGATTTCCAGCGCCCGCTTCAGCTCATCTTCGGCCACTGTAAAGGAGATGTCCTTTGTCCCCTCTCTTCCTACAGACTGGAGGATGATATCCACGTTGATATTGTTTGCGGCGAGCGTGTTGAAGATCCTGAAGGCGATGCCCGGTTTATCCTCCACACCGATGACAGAGATCCTGGCTGTATTTTTGTCGGCTGCAACGCCTGTAATTAACATTTTTTCCATCTTTACTTTCTCCTTGATAATCGTTCCTTCGCTGCGGTTCAGGCTGGATCTGACCACCAGCTCAACCCCGTATTTTTTGGCCATCTCCACAGACCGGTTGTGCAGTACCTTCGCTCCCAGCGTGGCCAGCTCCAGCATCTCATCGTAGGTGATGGCGTCCAGCTTTCTGGCAGTCTTCACAACCCGCGGATCCGCCGTGTAGACTCCGTCCACATCTGTGTAGATCTCGCATTTGTCCGCATGGAGGACAGCCGCCAGGGCCACCGCTGTGGTGTCAGAGCCACCTCTTCCCAGAGTGGTGATATCCTCGTACTTGTTCACTCCCTGGAACCCGGTGACAATGACGATCTTCCGGGAGTCCAGCTCATGGCGGATTCTCTTAGTGTCAATGGACTTAAATCTGGCATTGCCGTAGCGGGAGGTGGAGTTCATCTTCACCTGAAAGGCGTTCAGGGAGACCGCCGGCACGTGCATGGCGTCCATAGCCATGGCCATCAGCGCAACTGATACCTGCTCTCCCGTTGTCATGAGCATATCCAGCTCTCTCTTTTTCGGCTCAGGATTGATGGATCTTGCGAGGGAGATCAGGTCATCCGTGGTATCTCCCATGGCAGATAGCACCACCACCACGTCGTGTCCCTCCCTGTAATCCTCAATGCAGCGCTGGGCCACATTGTAGATCCTGTCCTTGTCAGCGACGGAAGTCCCGCCGAATTTCTTTACAATCAGCATCTTCTCTTCTCTCTTTCCTTTATCTTTCATCCAGCTCCAGCAGATGGTCTATGAGCCGGAACCCTTCCGGCCAGGCAAGACCGCTGCGCCTGGCAGCGCTCTCCCCGTATGTATGAACGCTGCCCTCAAAGGGCCTGCGGCTGTCGTAGATCATGTAGGGAACCGGATCCTTTGTGTGGGTCCGCACCTGGATGGGTGTGGGATGGTCCGGCAGCACCATGATCCGGTAATCCTCACCTGCCGCGTCCAGTCCGCCGGTGATGCGCCCTATGACTCTGGCGTCCAGATACTCGATAGCTTTGATCTTATCTGATGCGCTGCCCTGGTGGCCCATCTCATCCGGTGCCTCCACATGAACGTAGGCAAAATCGTATCCGTCCTCCAGAAGGGCCTTTACCGCCGCGTCCGCCTTTCCCTCGTAGTTGGTGTCAAGACCGCCGTTGGCTCCCTCCACGAGGACGCGGTCCATGTCAGCTCCCACGGCCAGGCCCTTCAGAAGGTCCACAGCTGAGATCATGACGCCCCGCTTTCCCGTCCTCTCCTCAAAGGAGGTGAGGGCAGGTCGGGTTCCGGCCCCCCAGAACCAGGCGGAGTTCGCCGGGTGCAGTCCCCTTTTCTTCCGCTCTATATTCAGAGGGTGAGCGGACAGGATCTCATAGCTCTTCTCCATCATCTCCCGCAGCACCGGATCCTGGGGCAGATAGTCTCCCACCCGCTTTGTCAGTATATCGTGAGGGGGCGTCAGCTCTGTCACCTTCCCGTGGCTCCACACGAGGAGATGGCGGTAGCTCGTTCCCCTGTAAAAAGCATAGCCCTCCCTGGCCAGTCCCTGCTTCAGGGCCTCCAGAAGGACGCCCGCATCCTCCGTGGAGATCTCGCTTGAGCTGTGATCCACCATATGTCTGTCTTCGTAGGAGTCCTCCTCCTCGGACAGGGTCACCAGGTTGCAGCGGAAGGACACGTCGTCGTCCGCCATATCCACGCCGATGCTGAGAGCCTCCAGCGGGGAGCGGCCTGTGTAGTAGATCTTCGGGTCATACCCCATGACGGACAGATTGGCCGTGTCGCTTCCCGGCGCCATATCCTCCGGCACCATGGAGGCCGTCCCGATCTCCGCCTCCCTGGCAAGCCGGTCCATGGCAGGGGTGGAGGCCGCCTCCAGGGTCGTCCTCCCGCCCAGCTCCTCCAGGGGCCAGCCGGCCATTCCGTCTCCAAGAACAACTATATATTTCATCGCGCCTTCCTTTCTATTCCTCCACCCGGATCATGCCAAGGATCTGCCCGCCAAACCGCTCTGCCTTTTCCTCGTAGCTTCCCTCCGGCATCTCCTCCGTCACAAAGCCGAACTCGCCGGACAGGCCCTCCGCCTGGACGAACTGAACCATGCCGAAGACCGCTGCCACCTGCTCCTGCAGCTCCTCTCTGTCTCCCTTCACCCGGACAAAGAACCGGCGTTCCACGTCTCTGCGGTCCTCCAGGGTCAGCTTCTCGCTGCTCCACATCACGCCCAGGTTGCGGTCCAGATTGCGGGCCTCCTCCACAATATCGCCCACCACAGCGCTGGCTGTAGGCAGCTTGCCGGCACCGCTTCCGTAGAACATGGCGTCCCCCAGCATGTTGCCGTGGACAAAGATGGAGTTGAACACGCCGTTGACGGAAAAGAGGGGATGCTCCGCCCGCAGTAGACAGGGAGCCACCATGGCGTTCAGCTTCCCGCCGTCCCTCTTGCAGGTGGCCAAAAGCTTGATAGTCATACCCATGGCCTTGGCGTACTTCATATCCTCCGCCGTGATCTTTGTGATGCCCTCGCAGTAGATATCCTCGAAATCCACCTGCTTTCCGGAGATGATGGAGGAGAGGATAGCAATCTTGCGGCAGGCGTCATAGCCCTCCACATCCGCCTCCGGATTGCGCTCGGCAAACCCGTTATCCTGGGCCTCTTCCAGCACCTCGTCATAGTCAGCACCCTCGTAGAACATCTTTGTCATCATATAGTTGGTAGTCCCGTTGAGGATACCTGTGATCTCCTCGATCACATCCCCGGTGAGGGATGAGTGGAGGGGACGCAGGATGGGAATACCGCCGCCCACGCTGGCCTCGAAGAGGAAGTTCACATTCTTCTCCTTTGCCGTCCTCAGAAGCTCCGCGCCGTGCTTTGCCACCAGGGCCTTGTTGGAGGTGGCCACGCTCTTCCCTGCCTCCAGGGAGCGCTTCACAAATGTATATGCGGGCTCAATGCCGCCCATAACCTCCACCACGATCTTCACTTCGTCGTCATTCACAATATCCTCAAAGTCATGGGTGATGAGCTCCTGCACCGGGTCATCCGGGAAATCCCGCAGATCCAGCACATATTTAATGCGCAGCTCCTCTCCCAGCCTCTCGTCTATGACCTTCTGGTTAGTCCGGAGCACTTCCACCACACCGGATCCCACTGTTCCATAACCAAGTACTGCTATCTTTACCATAATTCCTCCCTTTTACTGCTGTGCCTTTAAGTATGCGTTCATAAACGGATCCAGATCCCCGTCCAGTACGGCGGAGACGTTGGCGCTCTCCTCCCCTGTCCGGCGGTCCTTCACCAGTGTGTAGGGCTGCATGACGTAGGACCGGATCTGATTGCCAAATCCAATCTCCTTCACCTCGCCCCGGATATCAGATACCTTCTCCGCCTGCTCCTGCTCCTTCAGCAGCTTCAGCTTGGCCTTCAGCATCTGCATAGCCTTCTCCTTATTGTGGTGCTGGGATCTCTCATTCTGGCACTGCACCACAATCCCTGTGGGCAGGTGGGTAATGCGGATGGCCGACGACGTCTTATTGACGTGCTGCCCGCCCGCCCCGCTGGCCCGGTAGGTATCGATCTTCAGCTCATCATCGGGGATTTCGATGTCCCCCACATTGTCCTCCATGTCCGGTATGACATCGCAGGAGGCAAAAGAGGTCTGTCTCTTTCCCGCCGCGTTGAAGGGGGAAATGCGCACAAGGCGGTGGACTCCCTTCTCGGACTTCAGATACCCGTAGGCGTTCATGCCGTTCACCTCAAAGGTGACGTTCTTGATGCCCGCGATGTCTCCGTCCAGATAGTCCAGTACCTGGATGCTGTACCCCTTTTTCTCCGCCCACCGGGTATACATCCGGTAGAGCATGCCGGTCCAGTCGCAGGACTCCGTGCCTCCCTCTCCCGCGTGAAGGGTGACAATGGCATTACACCCATCATACTCGCCCGACAGCAGCGTCTGTATGCGGAGAGCCTCAAAGCTCTCCGTGAACTGCTGCAGCTCCGACGCGATCTCCGGGAGGACAGACTCGTCGTTTTCCTCCTCCGCCATCTCGATGAGAACCTCTATATCCTCGTAAGCCCTCTTCAGTCCTTCCACCGTGTCCAGCAGGTCCTTCAGGTCCTTAAGCTCCTTCATCACGTGCTGGGACTTCTCCGTGTCATCCCAAAAGCCGGGCTCCTCGATCTTTCGCTCCAGCTCCTCTACCCTTTTCTCCTTGCCAGGGACGTCAAAGTGAATCCCTCATTCCGGCAAGAGGCTCCTCGTAGGCACTCAGTTCACTTTTATACTGATCCAGTACGACCACTTATCCTTCACCTCTTTCATTATGTTCTATTTCCTGCTGCCTATGCACTCTGCTTGCGCCCGCAGCACTGTTTGTATTTCTTTCCGCTTCCGCAGGGGCAGGGATCGTTTGGATAGATCTTCTTCTCCGCCCTCTTCTTGGGAGCTCTCACAGATGTATCGTCCTTGTTGGTTCCGGTCACCTTGGCAACCTGCTCTCTCTCCACCTTCTGCTCGATCTTGATGTGGAACAGGGTGCGGATGGTATCGGCGGTGATGGCCTTCGTCATCTCGTCGAACATCTCGTAGCCAAGCATCTTGTACTCCACCTTCGGGTCACGCTGGCCGTAGGCCTGCAGTCCGATACCCTGGCGAAGCTGATCCATATCGTCGATATGGTCCATCCACTTGGCATCGATCACCTTCAGGAGAACAACCCGCTCCACCTCTCTTAAATGCTCCGGCTCCGGGAACTCCGACTCCTTCATCTCGTAGGCCTTGACAGCCTTCTCCTTCAGGAAGTGCTTCAGCTTCTTCTGGTCCATCTTCTTCACATCGTCGGGGGTGACGGCCTCGATCATGGGGATGGTGTTCTTCAGCGTCACGTTCAGCTCTGTCAGGTTCCACTCCTCCGGATCAAGATCCGCGGAGATCTCTGTGTCAACCAGGTTCTCCACATACTCGTTGATCATATGGTAGATGGAGTCGCGCATGCTCTCCCCGTCCAGGACCTTGCGCCTCTCCTCGTAGATGATCTCCCTCTGCTCGTTCATAACCTGGTCATACTCCAGCAGGTTCTTACGGATACCGAAGTTGTTGCTCTCGATCTTCTCCTGGGCCTTCTCGATGGCGCTGGAGAGCATCTTGTGCTCGATCTGCTCTCCGTCCTCCACACCCAGTGCGTTGAACACGTTCATCAGGCGCTCGGAGCCGAACAGGCGCATCAGGTCGTCCTCCAGGGAGATGTAGAATCTGGACTCACCCGGGTCTCCCTGACGTCCGGAACGTCCCCGGAGCTGATTGTCGATACGGCGGGACTCATGCCGCTCTGTGCCGATGATCTTCAGTCCACCGGCCGCTCTGGCCTCGTCATCCAGCTTGATATCCGTACCACGGCCGGCCATGTTGGTGGCGATGGTGACAGCCCCGTGCTGTCCCGCCTGGGCCACGATCTCTGCCTCCAGCTCATGGTACTTGGCATTCAGCACATTGTGCTTGATGCCCCGCTTCTTCAGCATGCTGCTCAGATGCTCGGACACCTCGATGGTGATAGTTCCCACAAGGACCGGCTGGCCCTTCGCGTGGGCCCGCTCCACCTCATCGCAGACAGCCCGGAATTTTTCCCTCTGTGTCTTGTAGACGGCATCCTCCATATCCACACGGATCACCGGCATGTTGGTGGGGATTTCCACAACGTCCATACCGTAGATCTCGCGGAACTCCTTCTCCTCGGTCAGGGCGGTACCGGTCATACCGCTCTTCTTCGCGTATTTATTAAACAGGTTCTGGAAGGTGATGGTGGCCAGGGTCTTGCTCTCCCTCTTCACCTTCACGTGCTCCTTGGCCTCAATGGCCTGGTGGAGGCCGTCAGAGTAACGGCGTCCGGGCATGATACGGCCCGTAAACTCATCCACGATGAGCACCTCGTCGTCCTTCACCACGTAGTCCTGATCGCGGAACATGAGATAGTGGGCCCGCAGGGCCAGGATGATATTGTGCTGAATCTCCAGGTTCTCCGGGTCTGCCAGGTTCTCGATGTGGAAGAATTTCTCCACCTTCTTGACGCCCTCCTCCGTCAGGTTGACGTTCTTCTCCTTCTCATTGACGATAAAGTCTCCCGTCTCCTCGATCTCCTCTCCCATGAGGGCGTTGATCTTGGAGAACTCTCCGCTGGCCTCGCCCTTTTCCAGCTGGCGGGCCAGAATATCGCAGGCCTCGTAGAGCTTTGTGGACTTGCCGCTCTGGCCGGAGATGATCAGCGGAGTACGGGCCTCGTCGATGAGCACGGAGTCCACCTCGTCGATGATGGCGAACTTCAGTCCTCTCTGCACCAGCTGCTCCTTGTAGATCACCATATTGTCACGGAGGTAGTCAAATCCCAGCTCGTTGTTTGTCACGTAAGTGATGTCGCAGGCGTAGGCGGCTCTCCTCTCATCATTGTCCATGCCGTTGAGGACAACACCCACAGTCAGTCCCAGGAACTCATGCACCTGTCCCATCCACTCCGCGTCACGCTTTGCCAGATAGTCGTTGACTGTAACGATATGGACGCCCTCGCCTGTCAGTCCGTTCAGGTAGGCGGGCAGGGTGGAAACGAGAGTCTTTCCTTCACCTGTCTTCATCTCCGCGATACGCCCCTGATGGAGGATGATACCGCCGATGAGCTGTACCCTGTAGTGACGCATGCCCAGCACGCGGGCAGCCGCCTCCCTCACAACAGCAAAAGCCTCCGGAAGTATATCATCCAGAGTCTCGCCTTTTGAGAGACGCTCCTTGAATTCCCGCGTCTTGTCCTTCAGTTCACTGTCAGAGAGCTGCTTCATCTCCGGCTCCAGGGCCTCGATGTGATCCACGATGGGATAGATGCGCTTCAGCTCATTCTGGCTGTGTGTACCGAATATTTTTTCTATTAAACCCATGGTATTACTCCTTATCCAAAAAAATTACTCTATTCCACATTCTAACACTATCATCCGGCCAATTCAACATGTTTATAAAGTGTTCATAATGTTCACAGACCTGTCATATTTTTGCTTTTACCTGGCTTGGTCTGCCTCACTGTAATTTTTTACTTCCTCGTAAGGGATGGATCCGCCATAGAGATCCAGGCCGCTGCCGATGGTGAAATCCAGTTTCCCGCCGCTCAGCTGCCGAAAACGCTCCAGCTCCTCCAGGCTGCTGATGCCGCCTGCATATGTAATCGGGATGCCCTGGACAGCGGAGAGCATCTCCACCAGAGCGTCCTCCACGCCGGAAGCCTTCCCCTCCACGTCCACGCCGTGGACGAGAAATTCATCGCAGTACTCCTTCATCCAGTAGAGGATCTCCTCGCTGAGCTGCACCTTGGTAAATTTCTGCCAGCGGTCCGTCACAATATAGTACTTTCCGTCCTTCTTTCTGCAGCTTACATCCAGGACCACATGCCCGGCTCCCGCCGCGTCCGCCAGCTTTTCCAGATTGCCCCACTGTACCTCGCCATCCTTGAACACATAGGAGGTGACGATGACATGGCTGGCTCCCGCTTCTATATAAGAAGCGGCGTTGTCCGCGGTGATGCCGCCGCCGATCTGGAGCCCTCCCGGCCAGGCTGAAAGAGCCGCGGCCGCCTGCTGCCTGTCCGCCTCATAATACGGCGAGGAGGGCGGATTGAGCAGGATCACATGTCCCCCCTTAAGGTTGTCCCTGCGGAACAGCTCCGCATAGAAGGCCGCGGATCTTTCGGAGACAAAATTCTCCTCCGCCCGATCCCTCTCGTCCCGCAGGCTTCCGCCTACGATCTGCTTCACTTTGCCATTATGTATGTCGATGCACGGTCTGAATTTCATAGTCTTCCTCCTGCCTACGCTTTGCTCCTTTAATCTGCTGAATTATAATACCACAGGCGGAGAAAAAAATCCACCTGTGGCTTCTTTCGCTCATTGTCTTTAATTCTTGATATCCTCCATGCCGTCCCGGACTTCATCGGCCATATCATCCGCCTCATCCCGAATCTCATCTCCCGCCTCGTCCAGAACGCCCTCGTCTCTCGTCCCGTCTGTGGCGTCGTTCATCGTATCGTCCTCCTGCTTCACCGCCCCATTGTCGCTGCTGTCACTGCCGCAGGCTGTCAGAGAGGCGAAGGACATCATGCATAAAAATAAAAGAATACCTTTTTTTAACTGTTTCATAGCATTTCTCCCTTTCATTGTTTTCTTTAGATACTATCCGCAGTTAAAGCTGTTTTATGCACATCCCCGCAGGGGAAATTTTTTCCTTTTTTAAAGCTTTTCCGGGATCAGGCCGCTCCGGTAGGCGCCAAGGAGCTCGTTCAGATCCTGAATCCGCTCCCTCAGCCTGCGGCCGATGTCCGTGTCTCCCACTGTCTTGCGGGCCAGAGTCCTCTTCACCACAATGCTGTCCGAGTGGATGTCGCTCTCCTTCTCTATGGCCGCCTCCGTGGACTCAAAGGGCTCGTGGGCCGCCAGGATCAGGCCGTAGGAGTTGTAGATGAGGGTGTAGCCGGCAATTCCCGTCTCCTTCTGGTAGGCTCTGGAAAAGCCTCCGTCGATGACAAGCACCTTGCCCCCGCACTTGATAGGGCTCTCCCCTGCCTTGGACTTCACCGGCACATGGCCGTTGATGATGTGGGTTCCCTCCTCCGGCAGCCCGAACTCCCGCAGGATCCGGTTCACCACGGCCTCGTCCTCCAGCAGCTCGTAGTAGGGATTTTTCTTCTCTCTGTGGGTCTCCTTCTCGGCCAGGAAATACCGCTCAAAGGTGGCCATCTTGTCCTTGCCAAAGAGAGGGGAATTCTCGTGGAGCCAGATATACCACATCATATCCTTTCCCCGCTCCCTCTCCTTTTTGTCCAGAGCAAAAAACCCCTTTCTCACGTAGCTCTCCAGCACCTCGTAGAGGGCCTTCCCCTTGTAAGCCCGGCCGTAAATGCGCACCGATTTCAGAGTGCCGTCCTGATTCAGGGGCACGCACCCGTGGTAGAGCAGGTTCTGGTTGTAGACCTTGTACAGCCCGCCCTTGTTCAGCAGAAAACGCATGTGGGCCTGCAGCTTCTCGCAGTTCAGGAAAGCCTTCTCCAACCGGTCCATGACATCCGCCTCCTCCTGGGAGAAGGCATAGGGGTGAGCCGGGTCCACTGTGGGGAAATTCTTATCCAGCAGCTCATAGGTGCGGCCCTCTATCTCGATGGTGCCGGCCTCAAAGTCAATCTGATGCAGAAGGTTTCTCTTCTCCAGCTTAAAGCCCGGATTTTTCCGGATAATCTGGCCCTCCGCCTTGAACTGGATGATGGAGATGGCCTTGTGCATCTTCCTCTCCATCTCCTGCTCACGGGCCGTAGCACCTCCTCTCCCCTTCAGGGCAAAGCAGGCGCAGGGATCATCCCCGTAGGTGTCCATGGCAAAGGATGCCAGGGGGAGCAGGTTGATGCCGTAGCCGTCCTCCAGTATGTCCAGATTTCCATACCTGGCGCAGATCCGGATCACGTTGGCGATGCAGCCCCTCTGTCCCGCTGCGGCTCCCATCCATAGCACATCATGATTGCCCCACTGGATGTCCACCGAGTGGTGCTGCATCAGCCGGTCCATGATGATGTGGGGACCCGGGCCCCTGTCGTAAATGTCCCCCACAATGTGCAGATGGTCCACTGTCAGCCTCTGTATGACGCCGCTCAGCGCCACGATGAACTCCTCCGCCCTCTCCGTCTCAATGATGCTGCTTATGATGGCGTTATAGTAGAACTCCTTGTCCCGCAGGTCCGGCTTCTCTGTGATCAGCTCCTCGATCACGTAGGCAAAATCCTCCGGCAGGGCCTTGCGCACCTTGGACCGGGTGTATTTGCTCATGGCGCACTTGCACACTTCAATGAGCCGGTAAAGGGTGATCCTGTACCAGTCCTCCATGTTCGCCTCCTCACGCCGGATCCGGTCCATCTTCTCCCTGGGATAGTAGATCAGAGTGGCCAGGGACTGCTTGTCCCGGGCGCTTAAGGTGTTGCCGAACACGTCTCCTATCTTGCGCCGGATGGAGCCGGATCCGTTTTTCAGGACGTGGGCAAAGGCCTCGTACTCCCCGTGGATATCTGTCAGAAAATGCTCCGTGGCCTTGGGCAGGTTCAGGATGGCCTGCAGGTTGATGATCTCCGTGGACGCCTTGGCGATGGAGGGGTAGAGGTCTGAGAGTCTCTCCAGATATTTCAGCTTCAGTTCTTCCATATTTTATTTCCTCCGTGAGAGAGTGGGGCTGCCCCTGCTACAGCTGTATCACGTCCGACATGTCATAGCGGCCGGGTCCCTTTCCCGCCAGGAACTTGGCGGCAGCCACAGCTCCCTTGGCAAAGAGGGCCTTGGAGTAGGCTGTGTGCTTAAACTCGATGACCTCGTCCTCCCCGGCAAAGATCACCTCGTGCTCGCCCACGATGGTGCCTCCCCGTACAGCCGATATGCCGATCTCATGGCTGTCTCTCTTCTTTCTCTGGCCGCTCCTGTCATAGACGTACTCGTAGTCCTCCTCCAGAGCGCCGTTCAGGGCGTCCGCAAGGGCGATGGCGGTGCCGCTGGGGGCGTCCACCTTCTGGTTGTGGTGCCTCTCCACGATCTCCATGTCAAAGCCCTCCGGGGCCAGCACCTTCGCCGCATCCTGCAGAAGCTTCATGAGCAGATTCACTCCCAGGGACATGTTGGCTGACTTGAGGACCGCCGTCCTCTTTGCCGCATCCTCCACTTTTTTCAGCTGCTCCTCAGACAGGCCGGTAGTGCACAGGACAACCGGCATCTGCTTCTCCTGACACCAGTCCAGCAGGTGATCCACAGCCGCCGCGTTGGAGAAGTCGATGACCACATCCGCCTCCGCGTCGCAGTCGCTGATATCCCCGAATACCGGATAGTCGTTCAGAGCCTGGGCTCTTGCGTCCACTCCGGCCACGATCTTAAGTTCCGGGTCAGAGGCCGCCATTCTGGTGATGACCTGTCCCATTTTTCCGTTGCATCCGTGCATGATCACTTTTACCATATTGTTTTCCTCCCTTGTGTATGTGTTCAAGTCGTAGATAGATTCAGAAGCCGGCAGGACAGAAAAGGCAGAAAGGCCCCTGCTCTTCCCTGCAGGGGACAGCCTTTCTGCCTCTGTCCGCCTTTTTATGCAAGTTTGATACCAAAATCTCTCATGGCCTGAGCCAGGCTCTTCTCGTGCTCCGGCGTCAGCTCTGTCAGAGGCATGCGCAGTCCGCCGCACTCCATTCCCATCAGGTTCACAGCCTTCTTCACCGGGATGGGGTTCACCTCGCAGAACAGCTGCTCAATGAGGGGGATGGCCTTCACCTGCAGCTCGCAGGCCCCCTTCACATCGCCCGCAAAAAACTTCGCGCAGATGTCGTGGGTCTCCCTCGGAGCCACGTTTGACAGAACCGAGATCACACCCTTTCCGCCCAGGGAGAGGAGAGGCACGATCTGGTCGTCATTTCCTGAGTAGAGATCGAGATTGCCGTCTGTCAGGCTCATGATCTTCGCCACCTGGCTGATATTGCCGGAGGCCTCCTTCACGCCCACAATGTTGGGAACCTCCTTCACCAGGGTAGCCACTGTCTCCGGGGCGATGTTCAGCCCTGTCCGGCTGGCCACACTGTACATGATGATGGGTGCCTTGGCCTCGGCGGCCACGGCCTTGTAGTGGGCGATCAGTCCGTTCTGAGTAGCCTTGTTGTAGTAGGGGGTCACGATGAGCAGTCCATCCACGCCGTCCTCCACGGCCTCCTTTGACATATCGATAGTCGTATATGTAGCATTGGAGCCTGTGCCCGCGATTACGGGAAGGCGGTGCTTCGTCCGCTCCACCGCGAATTTGATACACTCCATATGTTCCTCTTCTGATAAAGTGGATGACTCTCCCGTAGTCCCGCAGATGATCAGACTGTCCGTCCCGTTCTCGCAATGATAGTCGATCAGCTCATCCAGTTTATCAAAATTCACGCTTCCGTCTTCATGAAACGGAGTAACCAGCGCTACTCCTGCGCCTGTAAAAATAGCCATAGTTTTCCTCCTGCCCTTAAAAAATTTATCTTTAAAAAGTGTATCATTATTCATTTCCAATGTCAATGGAACCCTCAGTCGTCCATGCACTCCAGCTTGCTCACAGACACCTCGTAGGCCGTGCGCTTCTCCGACTCGGTCTCTGACAGCCGCTTCACATACTCCCTGCTCTGGATCCTCCCCAGCACCTGCACGTGCTCGCCCACCTCAAAGGAGGCGGCAAACCTGGCGTTCCTTCCCCAGCAGATGCAGGGAATGTAGTCAGACTTCCCGTAGGGCCTGTTTACGGCCAGCAGGAGATCCGCGATCTCTCTGCCCAGGGGCGTCTTCCGGTAGACAGGCAGCTTGCAGATGTAGCCGTCCAGCAGGATGGTGTTCGTCTTTGCCCCGTCCGGCTCCTCGTCGATGAAGGATATCTCCCGCACAAAGACAGAGAGGATCAGCCGGTTCTTCTGCTCCTCGTGCCGATTGTAGGACCGGAACTGTCCGCTGGCCATGATAAACTCCCCTGTGTAGTCCTGGGTCACGTCCAGGAGGCGCTCCGAGATCATGAGCGGGATCCTGTCCTTGGAGCTGCTAAGGCGCCTCACCAGCACATCCACCATATAAAAGCCTTCCCCGAACACCGTGTGGCTGAAGGTGAAGCCGGACGCGATCTGTCCCATAATAGTTACCTGGTTGTTTTCAATGATCTTATCTGACATGGTCTTAATATCTCCCTTCCTCTTGATCGTATTTTGATGCTTTTAGAGTCAATACCTAATCTATGCGGGAATTGCATATATTAGAACTATATTCCTTGTTTTTTTTCCGAAATATGATACACTATTAAAGTTACAGAAAAAAAGTTTAAAATAAGAAGAGAAAAGGAAGATTTCATATGAAGACAAAACGCGAAGATGTGCGTAATATTGCGATCATCGCCCATGTTGACCATGGCAAGACAACACTTGTGGATGAACTTTTAAAGCAGAGCGGCGTGTTCCGCGAGAATCAGGAGGTGGCCGAGAGGGTCATGGACTCCAACGATATCGAGCGGGAACGTGGAATTACCATTCTCTCCAAAAATACAGCCGTCTTCTATAAGGGGACAAAGATCAATATCGTAGACACGCCGGGACACGCCGACTTCGGCGGCGAGGTGGAGCGCGTGCTGAAGATGGTAAACGGGGTCATCCTTGTTGTGGACGCCTTTGAGGGAGCCATGCCCCAGACAAAGTTCGTCCTGCGCAAGGCCCTGGAGCTGGATCTGCCTGTCATCGTCTGCATCAACAAAATCGATCGGCCGGAGGCCCGGCCGGCGGAGGTCATCGATGAAGTACTGGAGCTCTTCATCGACCTGGATGCCTCCGAGGAGCAGCTGGACTGTCCCTTCATCTACGCCTCAGCCAAGGACGGATACGCCATGCTGGACATGGACGACAAGCCGGAAAACATGATCCCGCTTTTCGAGACTATCCTGGACTATATTCCCGCCCCGGAGGGAGACCCGGACGCTCACACCCAGGTGCTCATCAGCACCATCGACTACAACGAGTATGTGGGCCGGATCGGCATCGGCAAGGTGGACAACGGTACCATCCGCACCAACCAGGATGTGGTCGTGGTCAACCACCACGACCCGGAGCGCCAGGAGAAGGTGCGCATCAGCAGGCTCTATGAGTTTGACGGACTGAACCGGGTGGAGGTCAAAGAGGCCACCATCGGTTCCATCGTGGCCATCTCCGGCATCGCGGACCTGTCCATCGGTGACACCATCTGCTCGCCCGAGAACCCCCAGGCCATCCCCTTCCAGAAGATCTCCGAGCCCACCATTGCCATGCAGTTCAAGGTCAACGACAGCCCCTTTGCCGGCAGGGAGGGCAAATACGTGACATCCCGGCACCTCCGCGACCGCCTCTTCCGGGAGCTGAACACAGATGTCAGCCTCCGGGTGGAGGAGACCGAGGACATGGATACCTTTAAGGTGTCCGGCCGGGGTGAGCTCCATCTGTCCGTCCTCATTGAGAACATGCGCCGGGAGGGCTACGAGTTCGCTGTCAGCAAGGCGGAGGTTCTCTACAAGAAGGATGAGAGCGGAAAACTCCTGGAGCCCATGGAGATGGCCTACATCGACGTGCCGGATGAATTTACGGGCGTAGTCATCGAAAAGCTGGGCCAGAGAAAAGGGGAGCTGCGCAGCATGGGTCCCATCGGCGGCAATTACACCCGGATGGAGTTCTCCATCCCCTCCCGCGGACTTATCGGCTACAGAGGAGACTTCCTGACGGACACAAAGGGAAACGGCATCATGAACACCGCCTTTGACGGATACGCCCCTTACAAGGGAGACATCCAGTACCGGAAGCAGGGCTCCCTCATCGCCTACGAGACCGGAGAGTCTGTCACCTACGGCCTCTACAGCGCCCAGGAGAGGGGTACCCTCTTTATCGGGCCCGGCGAGAAGGTGTACGCCGGAATGGTCATCGGCGAAAACGGCAAGACGGATGACATCGAGGTCAATGTCTGCAAGACTAAGCACCTCACCAACACCCGCTCCTCCAGCGCGGACGAGGCGCTCCGCCTGACGCCGCCGCGGATCCTCAGCCTGGAGCAGGCCCTGGACTTCATCGACACGGACGAGCTTCTGGAGGTAACTCCCGAGTCGCTGCGCATCCGCAAGAAGATCCTGGATCCCAAGCTCCGCAAGAGGAGCAATAATAAATAATCTTTCTGATCACAAGGAGCATTTATGGTTTTTTTATGGTTTCTGGAGTCGCTGCGCACCCCAGCCGCAGACCGGATCATGCAGTTTATCACACAGCTTGGGGAGGAGACAGCGGTCATACTGGTGCTCTGTCTCCTCTACTGGTGCGTCAGCAAAGGGCTGGCCCTCCAGATCGGCTTTTCCTACTTTCTGGCAGGGCTTGCCGTGCAGACTCTGAAGATCACTTTCCGGGTGCCCCGCCCCTGGGTGCTGGATCCTGCCTTCTCCCCCGTGGAGAGCGCAGTGCCTGCGGCCACAGGCTACTCCTTTCCAAGCGGCCACACCCAGAGCGCTGCCTGCCTGTACGGATCCCTGGGCCTCCAGACCTCCAGAAAGGGGCTGCGATGGCTCTGCTTTGCCGTCGTCCTGCTGGTGGGCTTCTCCCGCATGTACCTGGGATGCCACACGCCCTGGGACGTGCTGGGCTCCCTGGCCGTATCCGCCCTTTTTATATGGCTGACCCGGCGGTTCCTGCCCCGGCTGACAGCCGACCCGGTGTCCATGCGTGTCTTCTTCGCGCTGCTCCTTCTGGTCTGTCTGGGGATCACGGTCTTAGCCCTCCTCCTTCGCCAATACGGCCTCCTGCCCCAGGTGTACGCCGTGGACTGCTTCAAGGCTGTGGGCGCCGGACTGGGCTTTGCCGTGGGATGGTATCTGGAGGCCACCAGGCTCCGGTTTCAGACCGCCGCTCCCTGTCTCTGGATGCAGGCTGTCAAATTCGCGGCCGGTATTTTCGGGATTTTTGTCCTGAACAGCACCATTCCCCTCATCACGGGCGAATGTGTGATTGCAAAAATCATAAAATACTTTATACTGGTATTATGGATCATGGTAATCTATCCCGCCCTCTTCAGCCGGGTAGTGCCGCCCTGTCCGAAAAACTAATACCCAAAGGAGGATTTTATGAAAAAGTATTTCGCCGCTTTTCTCTCCCGTCTGGCCATGTTCATGGAATTTTTTATCTCCATCATGCTGGCCGTCGGCATCATTCTTCTGTGCTTACGGCTTGCCAGCTCCCTGATCTACATACCGGACCTGGACAGGTACCCGAACTACGAAGATCTCCTTGAGGCCTGCTTTGAGCTCATCATCGGCGTGGAGCTGATACGGATGATGTACTACCACACGCCGGACACCGTGTTCGAGGTGCTCCTCTTTGCCATTGCCAGGCAGATCATCATCGACCACTCTTCCGCTTTTTCCAGCCTGATCGGCGTGTGCGCCATCGCTGTCCTGTTCGCCACGAGGAAATATCTCTTCTTCGGCTTTGACCTGGCAGAGAAAAATATGTTCCGGGGCTCGTCCCGGGTGCGGGTAGTCAATAAGATCATGGGGTGTCAAATCCCCCACGAGACGGACGCCGAGACACTGGAGGCTGTCCTGCGGGCAAAATGCAGGGCAGAGGATATTGAACCCAGAGAGGGGGCCTGCGTCTATTTTGAAGATACCGGCCTGCGGGTGGCCAAAATGCGTGACGGAAAAATTTCAAGAATTGAAGTAATACATGCTATACATTGACAGAAAAACATGTTATACTCCTTATATCAGATAGAAATGAATTGTCCTACATTTTTGTCAGACATTATTTCTCCTGAAATCATATCGTAAAGGAGTTGGACAGCATGAAATTTATCATTAGTGGAAAGAACATCGAGATCACGCCCGGCTTAAAAGACACCATTACACGCAAGCTCGGTAAACTGGAGAGGTACTTCACCCCTGACACCGAGATCATCGTCACACTGAGCGTGGAAAAGGAACGCCAGAAGATTGAGGTGACCATTCCTGTAAAGGGAAATATTATCCGCTCCGAACAGGTCAGCAGCGACATGTATGTATCCATTGATCTTGTGGAGGAAGTCATTGAGAGACAGCTTCGCAAATATAAAACAAAGCTCATCGCGAGACATCAGGACGGCAGCAATTTCAAGCAGGAATTCTTCGACGAGGAGGACGCTCCCGAGAGCGACGAGGAAATTAAGATCGTCCGCACAAAGCGCTTCGGCATCAAGCCTATGTATCCGGAGGATGCCTGCATCCAGATGGAGCTTCTGGGGCACGATTTCTTCGTATTCTGCAACGCGGAGACCGATGAGGTGAATGTCGTATATAAGAGAAAGAACGGAACCTTCGGCCTGATCGAGCCGGAATTCCAGTAAAAATACAGTCTTCCAAAATACAGGTCCTGGAATGAAATCATTCCAGGACCTGTATTTTTCCGTCTATGTCGCCGTAGAAGCACTTTCCCGCCTCCTCCAGCACCGCTTTCCCGTTTGTCCCGTCTGTCAGCTCCTCCTCCAGGGCAGGCCAAAGCGCCTCCGGCACCAGGGCGGTCAGCTCCACCTTCTCTGTGTAGGAGCTGTCCAGCACCGGTATGCCCCTCTCTCCCAGAATGTACTGTATCTTTCCCAGGCCGGTGTAATCTGTGGTGATCTTCAGTTTAACTCCCTGTATCCTGGTTATAATCAAAGAGGAGGCCAGTCCTTCCTTCGCCGCACCCTGGTAGGCTCTCACAAGTCCCCCTGTGCCCAGGAGGATACCGCCGAAATACCGGGTTACCACCACCGCCGTGTCATGGATGTTCTCCCCCAGGAGCACATCCAGCATGGGCCTGCCCGCCGTGCCGCCCGGCTCCCCGTCATCGCTGTACCGCTGTATGTCCTGGTGATCCCCGATGACGTAGGCGTAGCAGTTGTGCCTGGCGTCCCAGTACTTCTTCCTGACCGTTTCGATAAACTCCGCGGCCTCCTCCTCGCTCTTTACCGGGCGGACTGTGGCGATAAATCTGGACCTTTTCTCCGTGATCTCCCCTTCTCCGCCCCGGAATACCATTCTGTGATCCACTTTGCGTTCCTCCTCTGTTCTTTGCGCTGTCATCTACTACTATAACGGATTTCTTAAGTTTTTCCTACCTAAATATGAAGTTTTCATTTTTTTCTTTATTTCAATATGTATATTTGCTATAATGTCTAAAGTATGAAGGAGGCTGAATACATGAATTATGGAAAGAAAAAGGCTTCTAAAAAACAAAAGCAGATAACGTCGAAATCAACCATGCAGGGTAAGCGGGTCACTGTCCGGCTGTTGAAGGCTTTTATCCTGTGTGTTCTTGCTATATGTATCATCGGGATGATCGGCGGTCTGATTTTTGTGAAGAGGATCCTTGACAATTCACCGGAGGTCACACCTGACGATGTGCGTCCGAAAGGGTACACGACCATCGTCTACGCTGACGACGGGGCCACTGAGCTGGAGCGGTTCGTGGAGGCCGGCTCCAACCGCGAATACAAATCCATCGACCAGATCCCCGTGGATCTGCAGCACGCTTTCGTCGCCATTGAGGACGAGCGCTTCTATGAGCACAACGGTATTGACCCGCAGGGTATCCTGCGAGCCGCTGTCACGGGAATTACTTCAGGCGGCGACTTCTCACAGGGAGCCAGCACGCTGACCCAGCAGCTCATAAAGAACAACGTCTTTCCCGACTTTGTAAATGAGGAAACCTTTTACGACCGTCTGGAGAGAAAGATCCAGGAGCAGTTCCTGGCTCTGGACATCGAAAAACAGATGTCAAAGGACGAGATCATGGAGGCATATCTGAACACCATCAACCTGGGGCAGAACACCCTGGGCGTGCAGTCCGCCTCCAAGCGCTATTTCAACAAGGATGTATCCGAGCTGACGCTGTCCGAGTGCGCGGTTCTCGCCAGCATCACCCAGAACCCGTCCCTCTACAATCCCATCACCAACCCAGACGCCAACGCGAAACGGCGCACCGAGGTTCTGAACAAGATGCTGGATCAGGGATATATCGACCAGGCGGCCTACGATGAGGCGGCAGCCGACGACGTGTACGCCAGAATTCAGGCTGTCAACGCGGCCATCGGAGAGGATTCACCTTATTCCTATTTTATAGACGCCCTCTCCGAGCAGGTCATCGACGATCTCATGTCCCGCCTCGGGTACACGGAAAGCCAGGCATACAACGCCCTCTACAGCGGCGGCCTGACTATCATCTCCACACAGAACACTGCCATGCAGCAGATCTGCGATGAGGAGATGAACAATGACGCCAACTTCCCATGGCTGAAGGAGTACGGTCTCTCCTACGCGCTGACCGTCACCCGGGCGGACGGCACCATAGAGAACTACGGCTCTGAGAGCGTGGAGGCGTACAGGGAAAACACCTATGGCATTGAAAACGCCCTCATCTTTTCCTCCGAGGACGCTGCCAGAGCTATGGTGGAGGAGTGGAAGGCCACGATTGCCCAGGAGGGCGACACCTATGACGAGCGCATCACCATCACGCCTCAGCCCCAGGCTTCTGTCACCATCATCGACCAGGCCACCGGCCAGATCAAGGCCATGGTAGGCGGAAGGGGCGCCAAGGAGACAAGCCAGAGCCTGAACAGGGCCTACAGAGGCTCCACAAGGCAGCCGGGTTCCTGCTTCAAGATCCTGGCCACCTACGCCCCCGCCCTGGACACGAACCAGATCACGCTGGCCAGCGTCTTTGACGACCAGCCCTGGCATTACTCAAACGGCACGGAATTCAAGAACGTGGGCAACAAGTACTACGGCAACGTCACCGTCCGGGAGGCCATCGCCCAGTCCATGAACTCTGTGGCCGTGCAGACCATACAGCAGATCGGTCCCCAGCTGGGATATGAGTACGCAAAGAACAACTTTTCCATGAGCTCACTTGTGGAGAGTGATATGTACGAGCCCATCGCTCTGGGAGGTCTGACAAATGGTGTATACAACTATGAGCTGTGCGCGGCCTTTGCGTCCATCGCCAACGGCGGCGTATACAACACGCCAACCCTATACTCAAAGATCCTGGATCACGACGGCAATGTGCTGATCGAGAACCCCACGGAGTCTCATCAGTCCGTCAAGGACAGCACAGCCGCTCTCCTCACAAGCGCCATGCAGAGCGTTGTGGAGGAGGGAAGCGGATCAGCCGCTGCCCTGGACAACATGCCGGTAGCCGGCAAGACGGGAACAGCGGACAGTGACAAGGATATCTGGTTCTGCGGCTTCACCCCCTATTACACCTGTGCGGTGTGGGGCGGCTACGATGACCCGAAATCCATGACCAACATTGACACTACCTTCCGTTTCCGGATCTGGAAGTCCATTATGAGCCGCATCCACGCGGGTCTGGAGACAAAGCAGTTTGAGATGCCCACATCGGTGGAGCAGAAGACCATCTGCACAGTGACCGGGCAGCTCGCGAGGCCTGGATGCCCCTCAAGGACAGAGTTCTTTGCGTCAGACAATTCACCTACAGAGACCTGTCCGGGACACGGTTCTACGGGATCCACCGACGACACAGGAACTGACACCACCACTGATGGCAGCACTTCCGACACTAGCGGAGGCAGCACCACCACGACCACACCGGGCAGCGGCGGAGATACTACCCCCACTCCCGATCCGGGCGCCGGAGGCGGCGGAGGTGGCGGCGAAACCACCAATCCTGATCCGGGCACCGGAGGCGGAGGTGGCGGCGAAACCACCAATCCTGATCCGGGCACCGGAGGCGGAGGTGGCGGCGAAACCACCGGATAGAAATCAAAATAAAAGCAGGTGCGAATGAGCAGCAGCTCATTCACACCTGCTTTTATTTATACCTCTTTTTTCTACATCTCTGCCTATATCCACCCGGCTCTGTCCGTGTCAGATGATCAGCCTTGCCGCTCCGCAGATACCGGCGTCATTGCCCAGTGTGGCCAGCACGATCTTTGTATCCTTGTTGGCAAAGAAAGCCTTCTCCTGGAAGGGCTTCTCGATGAAAGGCAGAAGGGCAGGTCCCGCATTGGAAACGCCGCCGCCGATGACGATCATCTCGGGATCCACGATCACTGCCATGTTGGCGAGGGCATGTCCCAGATAAGCTCCAAACTCCTCCGCAATCTCAATCGCCACTCTGTCGTCCTTCTTCACCGCGTCAAAGACTGACTTTGCGCTGAGGTTTTTCCCCTCCAGCAGCGTCTTCCCGTGTAGCTTTGCAAGGCGCAGCTTTGCAAGACGGGCGATTCCTGTGGCGGACGCGTACTGCTCCAGACATCCGGTCTTCCCGCAGCCGCACTTTTCTGTCTCGCTGTAGTTCACACAGATATGTCCGATCTCGCCGCCGGCTCCGTTTGCCCCTGCAATGACATGTCCCTGGCAGATCACGCCGCCGCCCACGCCAGTGCCCAGCGTCACCATAATCATGTTGCTGCAGCCCTTTCCGGCTCCCAGCCACATCTCGCCCAGGGCCGCCACATTGGCATCGTTTCCGATTTCAGCCCGGATTCCCGGCAGAAGCTCCTCCATCTCCTTTTTAACATTTTTATAGCCCCATCCGATATTGGCGCTGTTCTTTACAATTCCTTCACTAACCGGAGCCGGCACGCCGACTCCCACGCCCGCTGTCTCCTCCGCGGAAATTCCTTTTTCCTCCATCTTAGCGCGGACAGAGGCCGCGATATCCGGCAGGACCTGCTTTCCCTCATTCTCTGTGTGAGTCTTGATCTCCCATTTCTCGTACAGCTCTCCCTCCGTGGAAAACAGTCCCATCTTCACGGTTGTTCCGCCAATATCTACTCCAAAACAATACTTCATCTTCTGACTCCCTATTCCTTATTTTCTATTTCTTTGCCAGGTTCCTCTGCACCCTTTTGTACAGCTCCTCCGCCGCGTTATAGCCCATCTTCTTCTGTCTGTAGTTGATGGCCGCCGTCTCCACGATGATGGAGAGGTTACGCCCGGGACGGATGGGAAGCTGATGGCAGACAACCTTGTTGCCGAGGAACTCTGTGTACTGCTCCTCCATACCAAGCCTGTCGTATTTCTTCTCCCTGTCCCAGTCCTCCAGGGTGATGACCAGCTCGATATTCTGGGTCTCCCTGACGCTCTGCACGCCGTAGAGCATTTTGACATCCACAATACCGATACCGCGCAGCTCGATAAAATGCTTTGTCACGTCGGGCGCGGTTCCCACCAGGGTGTCGTCACTGACCTTGCGGATCTCCACCACGTCGTCGCTGACAAGACGGTGTCCCCTTCTCACCAGCTCCAGAGCCGCCTCGCTCTTGCCGATGCCACTCTCGCCCATGATCATCACGCCCACGCCGTACACATCTACCAGTACGCCGTGGATGGAAATGCAGGGCGCCAGCTGCACATTCAGCCAGCGGATCAGCTCTGCGGTAAAGGCGGAGGTCTTCATCTCCGTGGAGAAGATGGGCACATCCAGCTCCTGCGCCTTCTCCAGCAGCTCCTGATCCGGCTTCAGGGCACGACAGAAGATAATGCAGGGGATCTTGTAGGCGAGCAGCGTCTCGTAGACCTTGATCTTTGTGGCCTCATCCATCTGCTCTAAAAACGTATATTCCACATATCCGATAATCTGCACTCTCTCCGCGTCGAAATGGTCAAAGAAGCCTGTAAGCTGCAGAGCCGGCCTGTTGATATCCGGCACCTCCACATATTTGTCAGCCAGCCCCACGTCGGGAGTCAGATTTTTCAGGTTCATCTTCTCGACGATCTTCTGAATTTCTATTTTTGACATGTCTTATCTCCTTTTCTGTTTTTAAATACTATGACAAGTATAACACATCAGTGAAAAAACTTATACACCTCCTGCGCTGATTTTTCATTCATGCTGGGCAGTTTTTTCAGGTCCTCCACATCCGCCTGCCGTATCTCATCCAGGCTGGCAAAATGCTTCATCAGATCCTTTCTCCTGGCCGGCCCCACCCCGGGGATATCGTCCAGGACAGAATGAACCTGCTCCTTGCTGCGCAGCTTTCTGTGAAACTCTATGGCAAACCGGTGGGCCTCGTCCTGTATCCTGGTGATCAGCTTAAAGCCCTCTGAATTCCGGTCAATGGGAAGCTCTTTATTATTATAGTAGAGTCCTCTGGTACGATGGCTGTCGTCCTTCACCATACCGCACACAGGTATGTTCAGGTGGAGCTCATCCAGCACCTGGAGGGCGATCCCTACCTGTCCCTTTCCTCCGTCCATGAGGATCAGGTCCGGAAAAGCGGTAAAGCTTCCCGTCTCCTTCCCCTCTTCCCGCTCCTCCAGGCCGTGGCGGAACCTTCTTGTCAGCACCTCTTTCATGCTGGCGTAGTCGTCCGGCCCCTGGACGCTCTTAATGCGGAATTTGCGGTAATCGTTTCTCTTTGGCTTTCCCTTCTCGTAGACCACCATAGAACCGACAGAGGCAAACCCGCTGATATTGGAGATGTCATAGGCCTCCATCCGGTTCAGGTGCTCCAGGCCAAGAAGGCGGGCAATCTCCTTCACCGCGCCGATGGTGCGGCCCTCCTCCCGCTTCAGCCTCTCCCTGTCCTTACTGAGCACCAGGGCAGCATTCTTTTCCGCCAGCTCCACCAGCTTCTCCTTTGTCCCTTTTTTGGGCACACGGATATGCACCCTGTGGCCTCGCTTCTGGCTCAGCCATTCCTCCAGGACCTCCCCGTCCTCGATCTCAGTCTGGGTCATCAGCTCCGCCGGTATATAGGGTGTACCGGCGTAGAACTGCTTGATAAAGCTGGAGATGATCTCCCCTGTGGTCTCGTCCCCGCTCAGCTTCAGATAAAAATGGTCTCTCCCAATCAGCCTGCCGCCCCGGATAAAGAAGACCTGCACCACCGCGTCCTCTTTGTCCGTGGCTGCCGCCAGGATATCCCTGTCGTTGCCGGCTGTGTCGGTAATCTTCTGCTTCTGGGCGATCTTCTTCACGCTTCCCAGAAGCTCCCTGTACTCGATGGCCTTCTCGAACTCCAGGTCCTCGGAGGCCTTCATCATCTTCTCCTCCAGCTCCTTCAAAATAACCTCATAATTTCCTCCCAAAAAGCGGAGCACCTCGTCTATGGATTTCCTGTAGGTCTCCTGGGACACGTACCCCTGACAGGGGGCGTCGCACTGGTGGATATGATAGTTCAGGCAGGGCCTCTCCTTCCCCGTATCTCTGGGAAGGCGGCGGTTGCAGCTCCTCACCTTGTACAGCTTGCGGATCAGCTCGATGGTGTCCTTGACAGCCCCCGCGCTCGTGTAGGGGCCAAAGTATTTCGCCTTGTCCTTCACCATGCGCCTGGCCATCATGATCCGGGGAAAGGGCTCATCCACCGACACCTTGATAAAGGGATAGGCCTTGTCGTCCATGAGCATGGTGTTGTATTTGGGCCTGTGCTCCTTGATCAGATTACACTCCAGGACAAGGGCCTCCAGCTCCGAATCTGTCACAATGTACTCAAAGCGGGTGATGTGGGTCACCATCTGCTCAATCTTCACGCTCTTGCCTCGGCTGCTCTGGAAATACTGCCGCACCCGATTCTTCAGGCTGATAGCCTTCCCCACATAGATGATCTCATCCTTCTCATCGTGCATCAGATACACGCCGGGCTTCCCCGGCAATTTTTTCAGTTCTTCCTGTATATCAAAATTACTGTTTTCCATATTCCTGCTTTCCATGGTTAACATTATACTGTCCCGCATGAAAAAGGACAAGGGAAAATCTTCCCCTGTCCTAAACTCAAGCCTTAGTTATCTCACAATCCGCTTATACTGTGCTGTTGTTCTCAGTTTCGCTCTCATCTGTTGCCGTCTCTTCAGTGTTGCCCTCCACCGGCTTCATGGAGATGCGGGCCTCCTTCGGCTCCTCGCCGTCCTGCCTGTCCTCAGTCTCGGGAAGTCCCTCTACCTCCCGGAAGATCTTCATAAACTCTTTTCCGGTGATGGTCTCCTTCTCAATCAGGAAGGCAGCGATCCTGTCCAGCGCCTCCCTGTGCTCGCTCAGCAGCCTCTTGGCCTCCTCATAGGCCCCCTTGAGCATCTTCATCACTTCCTGGTCGATCTCAGAGGCTGTCTCCTGGCCGCAGTTCAGGACCGGTCTTCCATCCAGATAGCGGTTCTGGATCGACTCAAGGCCGATCAGGCCAAATCTCTCGCTCATGCCGTACTGGGTGATCATGGCCCTGGCAATGCTTGTGGCCTTCTCGATATCGTTGGAGGCTCCGGTTGTGACTGTGTCAAAGACGATCTCCTCGGCGGCACGGCCTGCCAGCATACCTACCAGCATGGCCTCCAGCTCCTTCTTCGTGTTCAGGAACTTCTCCTCCTCAGGCGTCTGCATCACATAGCCGAGGGCTCCCATGGTCCTGGGGACGATGGTGATCTTCTGCACCGGCTCCGCGTGCTTCTCGAGAGCGCTCACAAGGGCGTGCCCCACCTCGTGGTAGGATACGATCCTTCTCTCCTCCTGGCTCATGATACGGTCCTTCTTCTCCTTGCCCACAAGGACTGTCTCCACCGCCTCAAAGAGGTCGCTCTGAGAGACAGCGTTTCTGCCGTGCTTCACCGCATTGATAGCGGCCTCGTTGATCATGTTGGCCAGGTCTGAGCCCACAGCGCCGGATGTGGCCAGGGCAATGGCCTCCAGATCCACGGTCTCATCCATGCGCACGTCCTTGGCGTGAACCTTCAGCACGTCGATACGGCCCTTCAGATCCGGCCGCTCCACGATGATCCGCCTGTCGAACCGTCCCGGGCGCAGAAGCGCCGGATCCAGGATCTCCGGACGGTTGGTGGCTGCCAGAAGAAGCAGTCCCTTATTTGTGTCAAATCCATCCATCTCCGCCAGGAGCTGGTTCAGTGTCTGCTCCCTCTCGTCGTTGCCGCCAAGCTGGGTGTCGCGGCTCTTTCCGATGGCGTCGATCTCATCGATGAAAATGATACAGGGCGCCATCTGCTGGGCCTGCTTGAAAAGGTCGCGGACTCTGGAAGCGCCCACGCCCACATACATCTCCACAAAGGCCGATCCTGACAGGGAGAAGAAGGGCACCTTCGCCTCCCCCGCTACCGCCTTGGCAAGCAGCGTCTTTCCGGTTCCCGGAGGTCCCACAAGGAGGGCGCCCTTGGGAAGCTTGGCCCCCACGCCGGTATACTTTCCCGGATTGTGCAGGAAATCCACTACCTCCTGGAGTGACTCCTTGGCCTCGTCCTGGCCCGCCACATCCTTGAAGGTGACGCCTGTCTGCTTCTCCACATACATCTTGGCGTTGCTCTTTCCAATACCCATCATGCCGCCGCCCTTGGACATCTTCTTTGTAAACCACACGCAGAGGCCCACAATGCAGGCAATGGGAAGGAAGGTAAAAATGATACTCAGCAGCATGGAGGATGTGGTGTCAGGTATCTCCTGGTTCACCTCCACTCCCGCATCCAGCAGGCGGTCCACAAGCTGGTCATCGTTGACGATACCCGTGTAGTATTCCTTCTGCACAGTGTCGTCCTTTCCCTGCTTGGCTGTTATATCGATCTGGTTGGCTCCTATATCAACCTTTTCTACGTCTCCGTCCTCTACCATCTTGATAAACTTGTTGTAGGATATCTCCTCAGCGCTCTCCATTCCCTGGAACTGGAAGAGGAGCAGCACGAGGATCGTTGTGATCAGCGTTACGATCAAAACGAACGAGGCTCCCTGCCGGTTGTTCCGGTTCGGATCCTGGTTGTTATTTCTGTTCTGATTGTTCTGGTTGTCCATATTTCTCCTCCTGTACATATGTACCATCTTATTATAAGTATCCCCTGTTTTAAAATCAATAAAAACATTATGAAAAGATTGTAAACTCGGGCTTTCCTGTAGTATACTTGTGAAGGAAATGTGTATTTTTCTTTACATATATTACAGGGAAAATAAATGAAAGGAACTGACAAATGAAAATTGGATTTGACAACGAAAAATATCTTCACATGCAATCCTCCCACATCCGTGAGAGGATTGACAAATTCGGCGGTAAGCTCTATCTGGAGTTCGGCGGAAAGCTCTTCGACGACTACCACGCCTCCAGAGTGCTGCCCGGCTTTGCACCTGACAGCAAGCTTCGGCTGCTGAAGCAGCTGGCAGACCAGGCGGAGATCGTCATTGTCATCAGCGCGGGGGACATCGAGAAGAACAAGGTGCGGGGAGATCTGGGGATCACCTACGATTCAGACGTTATCCGCCTGCGGGACGAGTTCATCCGGGCCGGACTCTATGTGGGGAGCGTTGTCATCACCCAGTACAGCGGGCAGAGCAGCGCGGATCTTTTCAAGGCCCGGCTGGAGCGCCTGGGCATCCGCGTGTACCTCCACTACATCATTCCCGGCTATCCGGGAAATGTGCCTCTTATCGTCAGCGACGAGGGCTACGGAAAAAATGATTATATTGAGACATCCAGACCTCTTGTAGTCATCACCGCTCCGGGGCCGGGAAGCGGAAAGATGGCCACCTGCCTCTCTCAGCTCTACCACGAGCACAATCGGGGCGTCCAGGCGGGGTACGCGAAATTCGAGACCTTCCCCATCTGGAACATTCCTCTGAAGCACCCGGTGAACCTGGCCTACGAGGCAGCCACAGCGGATCTCAACGACGTGAACATGATCGACCCCTTCCACCTGGAGGCCTACGGCGAGACAACGGTCAACTACAACAGGGACATTGAGATTTTCCCGGTCCTGCGCACTACCTTTGAGCGCATTTACGGGGAGAGCCCCTACAAGTCCCCCACAGACATGGGCGTAAACATGGCCGGCAACTGTATCTGCGACGATGAGGTATGCCGCCAGGCCTCCCTCCAGGAGATCATCCGCCGGTACTACGACACCATGGACCGGTTTATCGCCGGCGCCTGCTCCGAGGAGGAGGTGTTCAAGATCGAGATGCTCATGAACCAGGCAGGGATCACCGCCCACGACCGTCCTGTTGTGGACGCGGCCCTGAACCGGGCGGAGCAGACCGGGGCTCCGGCCGCCGCCCTGGAGCTACCGGACGGAAGGATCGTCACCGGAAAGACAAGCGACCTGCTGGGCGCCTCCGCAGCTCTTCTTCTGAACGCGCTCAAGGAGCTGGCAGGCATTGACCACGCATGCCACGTGATCTCCCCGGAGGCCATTGAGCCCATCCAGAAGCTGAAGGTCAACTACCTGGGAAGCCACAATCCCCGGCTTCACACGGACGAGGTGCTCATCGCCCTCTCCGTCAGCGCGGCCACGGACAGAAACGCCCAGCTGGCTCTGGAGCAGCTGCCGAAGCTGAAGGGCTGTCAGCTTCACACCTCTGTCATGGTCAGCCAGGTGGACATCAATATCTTTAAGAAATTGTTTATACAGGCAACTTTCGAGCCAAAATATGAAAAAAAGACTGTTTTTCAGGAAGAAAAAGGTATATAATATGTTTTTTAAAAGAAATGAACCACGAAACATCTGACAGACAAAAGGAGGAAACTATGGCAGTAAAATATGTATTTGTGACAGGCGGCGTAGTATCGGGACTTGGCAAGGGCATCACAGCCGCATCCCTTGGCCGGCTCCTGAAGGCGAGAGGGTATACGGTGACCATGCAGAAGTTTGATCCCTATATCAACATCGACCCGGGAACCATGAACCCGGTACAGCACGGAGAGGTCTTTGTCACAGACGACGGGGCGGAGACGGACCTGGATCTGGGCCACTATGAGCGCTTTATCGACGAGAGCCTCACAAAGAATTCCAATGTGACCACAGGCAAGATCTACTGGTCTGTCCTGCAGAAGGAAAGGCGGGGCGATTTCGGCGGAGGCACCGTACAGGTGATCCCCCACATCACGAACGAGATCAAGAGCCGCTTCTACCGCAATCCTGTCGCAAAGGATACAGAGATTGCCATTATCGAGGTGGGCGGCACGGTAGGCGACATTGAGAGCCAGCCCTTCCTGGAGGCCATCCGGCAGTTCCAGCACGAGAAGGGACGGGAAAATGTCATCCTCATCCACGTCACCCTCATCCCCTACCTGCGGGCATCCCAGGAGATGAAGACAAAGCCCACCCAGGCCAGCGTCAAGGATCTGCAGGGCATGGGCATCCAGCCTGACATCATCGTGTGCCGCTCCGAGCATCCTCTGGACCAGGGCATCAAGGACAAGATCGCCCTCTTCTGCAATGTGCCGGCTGACCATGTGCTCCAGAACCTGGATGTGGAGTATCTGTATGAGGCTCCCCTTGCCATGGAAAAAGAGCACCTGGCAGAGGTTGTCTGCGAGTCACTTCACCTGGAGTGCCCTGAGCCGGATCTGAAGGACTGGACAGAGATGGTGGACTACTTAAAGAGCCCCAACACAGAGGTCACAGTGGCTCTTGTCGGAAAATATATCCAGCTCCACGACGCCTACATCAGCGTAGTGGAGGCGCTGAAGCACGGAGGCATCTTCTCCCGGGCCACCGTCAACATCAAGTGGGTGGACTCGGAGACTGTCACGCCTGACAACGTGGGCGAGCTTCTGGGCGATGTGAGCGGTATTCTCGTACCCGGCGGCTTTGGCAGCCGGGGCATTGACGGCAAGATCCAGGCCATCCGCTATGCCAGAGAGAACAACATCCCCTTCCTGGGCCTGTGCCTTGGCATGCAGCTTGCCATTGTGGAATTTGCCAGGGATGTGGTTGGCTTCCACGACGCACACAGCGCGGAGCTGGACCCGGACACCACGCACCCGGTCATCCACATCATGCCGGACCAGATCGGCATCGAGGACATCGGCGGCACCCTGCGTCTCGGCTCCTACCCCTGTGTGCTTGATAAGAGCTCCAAGGCCTACGCCCTCTACGGCAAGGAGGAGATCCACGAGCGTCACCGCCACCGCTATGAGGTGAACAACGACTACAGGGATGACCTCACCTCTCACGGCATGATGCTCTCCGGCCTGTCACCGGACGGACGCATCATCGAGATGATCGAGATCCCCTCCCACCCGTGGTTTATAGCCACCCAGGCCCACCCCGAGCTGAAATCAAGACCCAACAGGCCCCACCCGCTGTTCAAGGGATTTGTGGAGGCAGCGCTGAAATATCAGAGTGAGCACGAAAAATAGAACAAAAGAAAGACTGGAAATATATAGGGAAAAGCGAAAAAGTTCAGGAGCTTCCGCAAGGGCTCCTGAACTTTTTCTTTGTGGCGTCATCATAATGCTCTGCGCCGTCACAACCTCTGTTGCAACGATTTCCGCCGCTGTCTGCTCCCCCTTCCCACTTTTGCCTCCTACTCCCCATCCAACAGGAACTCGCTCATCACATAGTTGCTGACATCAATCCCTCTCTTCGTCAGCCGCACCTTGTCCCCGGCTGATTTTAGCAGTCCCTGGCCCTGCAGGCGCTCTATGGTCGCTCCATAGACCTGATCCATGTCCTCCTGAAACTGCTCCTGAAAGCGTCGGCGGGAGACCCCCTCCATCTTCCGCAGTCCCAGGAACATGAACTCCTCCATGGCATCCTTCCTGGTGAGGGTTTCCGGCTCCTCTCCTTCCGTCCAGCGCCTTCCGCCCATGAGGGAGGCAGCTCCCGGTCCGATGCCCAGATACTCCCGGCGATCCCAGTAGCCCAGATTGTGGCGGCACTCGTACCCGGGGCGGGCGTAATTGGAGATCTCATAGCGATGGAGGCTGTACTCCGACAGGATTTCCTCTGTCCGCTCATACATCCGCCTCTCTGTGTCCTCGTCCGGCAGCTCCTCTGCGTGCCTGCCACCTCCATACCTCTCATAGAAGGGCGTCCCCTCCTCTATGATGAGACTGTAGGCGGAAATATGGGCAGGTGGCGGGGTCAGTCCTGCCACAGCCCGCAGGGTCTTCTCCCAGCTCTCCTCTGTCTGAAAGGGGATGGCGGACATGAGATCCACATTGATATTGGAAAATCCCGTCTCCACCGCAGCCTGGTAGGTGTCCCTGAAGTCTCTCCATGTGTGGATCCGTCCCAGAGCCTCCAGCTCCCGGTCGTCCGCCGACTGCAGCCCGATGCTCAGCCGGTTGATGCCGGCCTGCCGCCAGACCCTCAGCTTCTCCCGGGAAAGTCCCATTTCTTCTGCCCCGGATCCGGCCACGGTTCCCGGGTTGCACTCCAGGGTGATCTCCGCATCCCCGTCCACAGAAAAGGCCCCCCGGATGGCCGCAAAAATCTGCAGGATCTGCTCTCCTGTCAGGATGGACGGCGTTCCCCCGCCAAGGAAAATGCTGACAACATGATAAGCCTTCGCGATGTCCCGGTAAGACCGGAGCTTTTCGCAAAGGCTGTCCACATACTCCTGCCGCTCCCGCCGGCCTGCGGGGGCGGACAAGAAGTCACAGTATTTACATTTTCTGACGCAGAAGGGAATGTGGATATATAATTCCAGTTCTTTCATCTGCTTCTCCTCTTATTTGTCATCCAGCTTCAGCACGCTCATGAAGGCCTTCTGTGGGATCTCCACATTGCCCACCTGGCGCATCCGCTTCTTTCCTTCCTTCTGCTTTTCCAGCAGCTTTCTCTTCCGGCTGATATCGCCGCCGTAGCACTTGGCAAGCACGTCCTTGCGCAGAGCCTTGACCGTCTCTCTGGCGATGATCTTGCTTCCGATGGCAGCCTGGATAGGGATCTCAAAGAGCTGGCGGGGGATCTCCTCCTTCAGCTTCTCGCACATCTTCCTGCCCCTCTCGTAGGCAGTCCCGGCGTGGACGATAAAGGACAGGGCATCCACCTCCTCCTTGTTGATCAGGATGTCCAGCTTCACCAGCTCAGATCTCTGGTAGCCCAGCATCTCATAGTCAAAGGAGGCGTAGCCCCTTGACCGGGATTTGAGAGCGTCAAAGAAGTCGTAAATGATCTCGTTCAGGGGCAGGTGATACCGGAGAACCGCTCTCGTCTCCTCAATGTACTCCATGCCCTGGTACTCGCCCCGCCTCTCCTGGCAGAGCTCCATGATGGAGCCGATGTACTCGGAGGTCACCATGATCTCCGCTTTTACCATAGGCTCCTCCATGTATTCGATCTCCGAGGGATCCGGCAGGTTGGAGGGATTGGTCAGCTCGATGACCTCCCCGTTTGTCTTGTGCACCTTGTAGATAACACCCGGTGCCGTGGTCACCAGATCCAGGTTGTACTCTCTCTCCAGTCTCTCCTGGATGATCTCCAGGTGGAGCAGTCCCAGGAAGCCGCAGCGAAATCCAAAGCCCAGGGCCACAGAGGTCTCCGGCTCGAACTGCAGGGACGCGTCGTTGAGCTGCAGCTTTTCCAGGGCGTCTCTCAGATCCGGATACTTGGCCCCGTCTGCGGGATACATGCCGCAGTACACCATGGGCTGCACCTTCTTGTAGCCCGGAAGGGGCTCGCTGCAGGGATGGTTCGCGTCTGTCACCGTATCTCCCACCCGGGTGTCCTTTACATTTTTCAGGCTGGCTGTAAAGTAGCCCACCATGCCGGCCTCCAGCTCATTGCAGGGGATGAACTGCCCTGCTCCGAAGTAGCCCACCTCCACCACATCAGCGGTAGTGCCTGTGGCCATCATGTGGATGGACATTCCCTTGCGGATTGTCCCCTCCATGATCCGGCAGAAGACAATGACACCCTTGTAGGAGTCGTACAGGGAGTCAAAGATCAGGGCCTTGAGGGGCGCCTTCGGATCCCCTGTGGGGGCAGGTATCTTCTGGATGATCTGCTCCAGCACCTGATCCACGTTCAGGCCTGTCTTGGCGGAGATGAGGGGCGCGTCCTGGGCCTCGATCCCGATCACATCCTCGATCTCCTCGATGACTCTCTCCGGCTCCGCGCTTGGCAGATCCACCTTGTTGATGACCGGCATCACATCCAGGTCGTGATCCAGCGCCAGATACACATTGGCCAGCGTCTGGGCCTCCACACCCTGTGCCGCGTCCACCACCAGGATCGCGCCGTCGCAGGCCGCCAGGCTCCGGGACACTTCATAGTTAAAGTCCACATGTCCCGGTGTGTCGATAAGGTTGAAAATATATTCGTGACCGTCCTTTGCCTTGTAGACGGTCCGGACGGCCTGGGACTTGATGGTGATGCCCCTCTCCCGCTCCAGATCCATATTATCCAGCACCTGGGACTGCATCTCACGGCTTGTGAGAAGGCCGGTCATCTCGATGATGCGGTCCGCCAGGGTTGATTTCCCATGGTCAATATGGGCAATGATACAAAAATTCCGAATTCTGCTCTGTTCTATTTCTCCCACTTCTATCGTTCCTTCCATAGTAAGTAATATTCCATTTCAGCTCCCATATCATAGCATGACTGCCCCGCTTTGCGCAAGCGCACTGTCATGCCTGAGCGCTGTATTTTACAATAAAGATCTCCACGCACATGGTGTTGTCCAGCCGCCCCGTCTTGGCCGCCTCCTCCATATCCGCGGCGTCCTCCAGTATACTGCGGATCTGCCGCCCGGAAAATCCTTTGCTCTGATCCATACATTTCCCAGCCACGTAGGGGTGTAGCCCCGCGCTCTGGGCAATCTGCTGCCTTCCGAGGCCCTTCTTCATCAGGTCCTTCACCTCCAGCAGGATGCGGAACTGCCTTGTCAGGAGGGCCAGGATCCGAAGAGGCGGCTCCTTCAGCGCCACCAGGTCATAGTAGTAGTCCAGTGCCTTTTTCTGCTGCTTTTTGGCCACAGCGTCCACCATGTCAAAGATCCGGTTTGTGATTTGGGTCGTGCAGATGTCCTCCACGTCCTGTATGGTGATCTCATCCTTAAAAGCCGTGTAGGAGAACAGCTTCTCCAGCTCCTTTTCCAGATTTTCCATATCTGTCCCAGCCTTTGAGATCAGATACCGCACCGTAGACTCCTGGATCCTTTTGTTCTCTCTTTTCACAGCCGAGGCGATCCACAGAAGGAGGGTCTTCTCGTCCTGCATGCCCATCTCCACGACGCGCCCTTTGTCCTTGACCGCCTTGTACAGCTTTCCCCGCTTGTCCACCTCTGTCTCGACAAAGAGAAAGATCACCGTGTCCGGCATCGTCTTAATATAGTCCGCCAGCTCCGGGGATGCGGTCTTGAAAAATCCCGAGTTCTCCACCACAATGAGCCGGTGGTCCGCAAAAAAGGGCATGGTCTCCGCCAGATCTATAATCTCCGGGACACTGGTATTTTTCCCCTCATAGTAGGAATAGTTCATAGTGTCCCCCTCAGGGATGATGGCCTTTGTGAGCCGCTGCTTGTATTGTTTCTTCAGGTAGGCCTCCTCCCCGTAGAGGAGATATACGTTTTTAAATTGTCCGGTCTTTATATCTTCATTTAAATTCTTCATGTTGACTATTATAAGCGATTTGTGCCGGTCTTGACAAGGGAAGATAACATCCGGGGCAGCGAAATCAGATCAGGAACCCGCGGATACTCATTTTCCTGCCGTCTGTCCGGATGGTCACAGCTCCGCTGCGTGCCGTCTGGTATACCAGGCAGCCAGCCTGCGAAAGCCTCTCCATCGTCTCCTTATGGGGATGTCCGTACCGGTTGTCCCGGCCGGCTGAAATAAGGGCCACATCAGGGGATGCCTGCCTTAGAAGCTCCTCTGATGTGGAATTTTTCGAGCCGTGATGGGCCACCTTCAACACATCGTATGTCTTTTCCAGCCTCTGTGCCAGCACCTCCTCGCCCTCCCCCTCCACGTCACCTGTAAGGAGCATGTCAAAGGCACCGCAGGATACGTCCAGCACAAGGGAGGCCCCGTTTCCCGGCATCAGCTCATCTCCTCTCCCGGGCTGGAGGCAGGTCACTGTGAGGCTGCCCCAGGACAGAGCACCTCCCCTGTCCATGAACGCAAGGGGAACGCCCCGCTTTTCAGCCTCCTTTGCCAGAGCCTGCAGCTTCTCATCCCACACTTCGGGAACAGGCAGCACAAGGCAGCACACCTTCACTCCCATCTCCTGCCTTCCCAGCAGCTCTTCCACCCCATTCATGTGGTCGCCGTCCCCGTGGGTCACGAATACATAGTCCAGCTTTCCCACACCTTTCGCCTTTAAAAACGGCTCGATCCGGTATCTGCCGGCCTGGTCCGTATCGCTGCTGCCCCCGTCCACAAGAATGCTGGTTCCGTCGTCCGCCCGGATAAAAATGCTGTCCCCCTGGCCCACATCCAGCACAGTGATCTCCGTCTGGCCCAGACTGCCCAGCCGGGAGGCAGGCCCGGCAAAGAGCAGGACTGCCAGCCCCGCCAGCACAGGGACGAAGGCTCTGCGCCTCTCCCGCGGGCAGTGCCGGTCCTCCTTCCTCTCCCTTCTTCTGGCCAAAGCCCAGAGAACCATGGTGATCCCCAGCGCCGCATAGTAGAACCAGACCGTATCCATCCCCGGCTGCCCTGTCACAAGGCGGCTCCCCGGGAGGGCAAGGGCAGCCCGGCAGCTGACCTCATAGACATCCAGTATCCTGCCGGATATCCAGAGGAGCGCCAGCCCTGCCGGCTCAACTGCCATGTACAGAAGGCTGCCCGCCATCCCCAGAAAAAGGAGGGCTGACATGAGGGGGATCACAAGCAGATTTAAGAGCACAGAGTAGACGGGAAACTCAAAATAGTGGTACAGTGTGACCGGAAAGAGGATCATCTGCACACCCAGGCTGGATTGCAGCGCCTGCACCAGACCTGTCTTTGCTTTCGCCAGCCTGCCCCTGCTCCCTGCCTGACGTCTCCTGTTCTCCTCCGCCTGCCGGTTCTTTCCTGGCAGCCGGATCAGCTCGCCGAGAAGCCACATCCCAAGGATCGCCCCGAAGGACATCTGAAATCCCCCGTCATAGAAGGACAGGGGCTGCCACAGGATGACCACCACAGCTGCCGCGGACAGGGCGGTGATCATGTCGTAGACCCTTCCTGTCATATCTGCTCCCACCCGTATGAGAAACATGACAAGGGAGCGCAGCACCGCCACGCCTGCGCCGATCATGAGGATGTACAGCAGCAGAAACCCAATGCCGAGAAGACCTCCCACCAGATAGGAGCCTGTGCGGCGCCTCAGAAACTGATAGGAGCCGATGCCGATAAAGGACAGGTGTAGCCCTGATATGGACAGGATGTGGGCAATGCCGTTGACCTGGTAGAGCTCCTTTGTCTCCGGATCCATGCCCTGCCGGTCCCCCAGGATCATAGCCGCCAGGATGCCGCCGTCCTTCTCTCCCGCCGCCTCCAAAAGAGCGGCTTTCCACGCTCTGCGGAACCTCTCAAGAGCGTCCCGCAGACGCCAGAAGGTGCCATCTGTCACCTCTACGCTCTGTGTCCACAGGCCTGCGTGTATGTTCTGTCTCTGATAATAAAACTTCTGATCAAAATTTCCGGGATTTCGCGCCTCATCGAAGAAAAAGAGCTGTCCCCTGGCGCGCAGGATATTTCCTGTCCGAAGATCCGTCTTATCAGGATCGTATAAGATCACGCCGGCCTCCCCCACGGTTCGGCCGGACTTTGTGATAGAATTCTCTCTTAGATAAAATACATTGTAATCTGCCTTCTCTTCCCTTTTCCACACCTGCCCTTCTATAAGGACCGTGTCCCCCTCCTCAAAGGCCGCCCGGGCAGGGGGATCCCTAAGCTCCTCCAGGAAAACGTCTCCGCCCAGGTGGACGGCGAGAAAAGCGGCAAGCAGGAAGAGCGAGCAAAAAATAAACAATCGTCTTTCTTTCAATATTATTCCGTTTCCTCCACCAAATCCGGATTTCTCTCCAGGGGATGGCTCAGATCCACCGCATTTCTGAATTTGATATCAGACTCTCCATTCACAGAGATCTGCACAGACTGAACCTCCCCGTCTCCGTTCTCCACAAGGGAATTCACTATGGAGTAGACTGCCAGCTCCGGGGAGACCTGGTAATCCTGGGAGAGAAATCCCTCATCAAAATTCACATAGCAGATGCCATCCTTTACAGAAACTCCCAGGAGGATCGTGTCCGACGGCAGCGTGTCCTGGCACTCCTGGGTCCGGGGCCCCTTCAGGAGCTGCTCCAGGATCAGCTTCTGCAGGGATGTATTGCTGTTGTACCTCACATTTACCGTCTCCCGCGCCAGACTGTTCCCATCTGCGTCGGCAAAGTACAGAGTCAGATCTGTCTTCTCATAGGAATTCAGGGCAGAGCCTATATTTCGCACAAAGTCCTCCGCCCCCATGTAGCCTGTCTCTGTCCCGTCCGCCTCCCGGAGAGGCTGATCGCCTATGAAGAAGCGGACCCTGCTGATGCCCTCGATCTGCGTCAGGGACTGAACCACAGCGGCCCGCAGCAGTACCTCGCTCTTCTTGGAGAGACTGCTGTAGGAGTCGCTGAAGGTCAGGTCCAGCTTCCCGTTCCGGAGATCCTTTACCTCCACGGACACCTCCTCAGGGATCGCACTCACATACCCCTCCGGGGCCCCGGGCTCTTTCATCTCCTCAAGGGCCTCCCGAACCATATCCCGGGTTTCTCCTGCGGACGGCTCCCAGGCCACCGGCATAAGAGACACGCTTCCCTGCTCCACATAGAGCAGATACTCCTCTCCCTGCTTCGGGGCGCTCCTATCCCCACCGCATCCGGTGAGAAGTCCCAGGGCCAGAAGAAGGGCCGCAGACAGGGCTGCCGCTCTCTTCACTGGTCTGTACAGATTTTTCATATGCAGAAACCTCCTTCCAATCTCCCTGTCCAGGCGATCAGACAACATAGCTCAAGGGGATGCGCACTGTAAATGTGGTTCCCTCCCCCACCTGGCTGTACACCTTGACAGCGCCCCGGTGAAGAACCACCGCATTTCTGGCAATGGCAAGGCCAAGCCCGGTGCCGCCGATCTCCCTGGAGTGGGATTTATCCACCCGGTAGAACCGCTCGAAAATGTGCTCCTGTGCCTCCGCCGGTATGCCGATGCCCGAGTCAGCCACCTCGATGTAGAAGAATTTATGGTCTGCGTTCAAGGACACATGAACCCATCCGCCCTCCACATTGTACTTCACAGCGTTCTCCACAAGATTTGTAATAGCAAGGGAAAGCTTTACCTCGTCAATTTCTGCGTTTACAGGCCGAAAGCTTTCAAAGACCACCTCGATGTTGGCCGCCGCCGCGATGGGCTGAAGCCGCTTCAGGATCTTCTCCACCAGTTCGTTGATGTTGGTCTGCTTCACATCCAGAGTGGAAGCCGTCTTGTCCATCTTGACAAGGGACAGAAGGTCGTTGATGATCTTGTCCTCCCGCTCGATCTCCTCCGAAAGATCCGCCATAAACTCCCTGTACAGCTCCACAGGCGCGTCCTCCTGCACAAGCAGGGAGTCCGCCAGCACCTTCATGGAGGTGATGGGTGTCTTCAGCTCGTGAGACACGTTGGCCACAAACTCCTGCCTGGAATCGTCTAGTATCTTCAGACGGCCCAGCATCTTGTTAAAGGCCTCAGACAGAAGACTTGTCTCTGTGTATGCATTTTCGTGGAGATAGTTGGTGTCATAGCCCTCGCTGACCGCCTCGATGGAGGAGGTGATCCTGGCAAAGGGGCGGACCATGACAGAGCCCAGTATGACAGCGAGAGCTGCTACCAGGAGGGCTGTCACTCCCACAGCCACCCAGGCTGTGCCTCCCAGCACGCTCAGGCCGTCCAGGACAGAGTCAGCGGACACGCTGGCAAGCAGAACGCCGGACACCTGCTCGCTTCCCGGGACGAACACCGGAGAAGTCACCTCAATATACTGGTTGTCCCGGTCGTAGATCTTCGTTCCCTCCCCCTCAAAGCACTGCATCACATCCTCGGACACAATGATCTTCCCTGTATCCAGGTCATATGTATCCTCCGTGATCTGATACTGACTGTTGATCAGCATGATGCGGCCATTGTAAATACCTGACATCTGCTCCAGCTCAGCCTCCAGCACCTCCGAGAGACCTGTATCCAGGTATCCCCCGGCGCCGATCTGATTGCACAGGATCGTGCACTGGTTCTGCAGCTGGGCGGTCCGCACATCGACCGCCCTGTTTTCATAGCTTTCCAGGATAACTGCTTTCAAGACAAGGCAGGGAATGATCCCCACTGCTATAAAAAGAAATATGATTCGAAACTTCAGACTTTTCAAAAAATGATTTCTGAAATATAATCTAACCCCTGAAATAGTAACCAACTCCCCACTTTGTGTACACGTATTTCGGATCGCTGGGCTGCGCCTCGATCTTCTCCCTGAGCCTTCGGATATGTACATCCACTGTGCGCACGTCGCCCGGGTACTCGTAGCCCCACACAAGGTTCAGCAGATTCTCCCGGCTGTACACCTTATTCGGATGGGTAGCCAGAAGCTCCAGAAGGTCGAACTCCTTGGCAGTCAGGTTAATCTCCCGATCACCGATCACCACTCTGCGGCTCTCGCAGTCAATCTTCATATCTCCCTTGACCACCAGCTTTCCGTCTTCCTTCTGATCCTTCTTCTTCCCTGTGCGGCGAATGATGGCCTTGATCCTGGCCTTCACCTCCAGGATGTTGAAGGGCTTGGTGATATAGTCGTCAGCCCCGTACTCCAGCCCCAGGATCTTGTCCATGTCCTCTCCCTTGGCGGTCAGCATGATGATAGGGACGTCCGAGTACTCCCGAATCTGTCTGCACACCTCAAAGCCGTCATGCTTGGGCAGCATGACGTCCAGGAGGATAATGTCGTATGTATTTTCGGCGGCCAGCTTTAAGGCCTCCTCCCCGTCGTAAGCGCAGTCCACTTCCATGTCGTCCTGCTCCAGACTGAACCGTATTCCCTTCACGATCAGTTTTTCATCGTCCACAACCAATACTTTCCAACCCATAATGTCTCCCTTAGCTTTTTTGTTCTTCTTCTGTCATCACACAGTGATCTCATCCTTCAGCTTCTCGTAGATGCCTTCCTTGATGCCGTCCACCTTCATAATATCCTCCGGCGCTTGGAAAGCTCCCTCTTCCTCCCGGTAGGTGATAATGGCCTCCGCCCGGGTCTGTCCGATCCCCGTGAGGGTCATCAGCTCCTCCAGACCAGCGGTGTTCAGGTTCACCTTTCCTCCGCCCTGCTCCCGGGAAGAAGACGCCGCCCCCCAGGAGTCGTCCTGAGGAAACGTGCCCGCCTCTGCCTCCTCCTTTGAGGGGACATAGATCTTCTGTCCGTCCTCCGCCTGCTGGGCCAGGTTCAGGCTCTCCGGGCTGGCCCCCTCCAGAGTGCCTCCGGCCCTCTCTATGGCCTGGTACACGCGGGCCCCCGCAGACAGCTCATAGACGCCCGGGGCGGCCACCTGGCCGCACACATAGACAAAGATGGCGTCAGTCTCCTGTTCCGGCTCCTGCCCCTTCTCCCGGGTCTCCTCACCTGTCTTCTCCGGGGAGTCCTCCTCGCCTGAAGAGGCCTCCTCCCCGTCTTCTTCCAGAGAGATCTCCTCTATGCCGGAGGTCTCTTCCTTCTTTTCACATCCGTTTAAACAGCCGGTCAGGATCACAAGAATCCAGAGAACCGCTGTCAGTCTTCTACGCATAATTTACTCCTTTACAGCCGTATCCCAGCTGCGGACACCCCTCTTATGCTTAGATAAAGCCATTGTACTATTTCCACTGAAAAATTGCAACTCCAATCAGAGCCAGGGCCATGCCTCCCACCTTCCGCCATTCCAGGGGCTCCTTCTCCACACCAAAAAGCCCTGCCAGCTCGATGAGATAGGCCACGATGAGCTGGGCGATGACGATGAGAAGAGCCGCCTTTGCAGGCCCCAGCTGCTCCATGCTGCGGATGACAGTCCAGGTGATCCCCGCCCCGATGACGCCTCCCAGGAGCATATATTTCGGTTCCACCCGGGCGATGGCCCCAAAGCTGTCCCTCCCCGCAAAGAACCAGACCCCCAGACAGACCGCCAGGGCAGAGAACTGCACCCAGGCATTGCTCACATACTCCCCCGTGGTCTTGGTGACCTGGGTGTTAAATACGCCCTGCACACTCATGAGGGCGCCCGACAATAGTGCAATAAAAAAGCCGGCCATAGAAAATCACTTCCTTCCTCTTGATCAGAAGTTAGTATTTCCCACAGCCAGCCTGTATATTCCGCCGAAATCTGTATTTATCCGGTCATTTTCTTTTGTGGATCTTCTCCTAGAGCGCCTTCTCCAGCTTTTCGATCATCTCGTCCACATGCTCCTCCGTGATCACAAGGGGCGGAACCATGCGGAGCACATTTCCCCCGGCGGTGATGACAAGAAGCCCCTCCTTCTGCGCCTTCACCACGACCTCGCCCACCGGCACGTTCAGGACAAGGCCCTGCATCAGGCCCTTTCCTCTGCGCAGCTTCACGGACTCTTTGCGCTCTGCCAGGGCGTCCAGCTGCTTCTCCAGGTAGGCTCCCACCTGCTTCACGTGATCGCAGAGCTTTTCCTTTTCAAAAATGTCCAGCACTGCGCTGACCGCCGCGCACACAAAGGGATTTCCCCCGTAGGTGGTGCCGTGGTCTCCCGGAGCCAGGGACTTCTCCGCCACCTTCTCTGTCATGGCAAAGGCACCCACCGGGACGCCGCCGCCGATGGCCTTGGCCATAGCCATGATGTCCGGCTTCACGCCATAGTCCTGCCAGGCGAACATGGTGCCTGTGCGCCCCATACCGCACTGGATCTCATCCAGGATGAGGAGCACATTGTTCTCATCGCAGAGCTTCCTCACGCCCTGCAGGAATTCCGGGTCAATGGGATAGATGCCTCCCTCGCCCTGGAGTGTCTCCATGATCACCGCGCAGGTGTGCCCGTTCATCTGCTCCTTCACGCTGTCCAGGTCATTGTACCGGGCAAATCGCACGCCCCCTATAAGGGGCTCAAAGGGAGTCCGGTATGCCTCGTTGCCTGTCACAGCCACAGCCCCCATGGTGCGCCCGTGGAAGGAGTGCTCCATGGCGATAAACTCATACCGGCCGGAGCCCTCTGTGTAGGCGTATTTTCTGGCCGCCTTCAGGGCTCCCTCTATGGCCTCGGTGCCGCTGTTTGTAAAGAAAACCCGGTCCATCTGAGCCGCCTTTGTCAGCTTTTGGGCCGCCTCAGCCGCCGGTTTGCTGTAGTACAGGTTGGAGGTGTGGAGCAGGGTGTCCACCTGGTTCTTCAGAGCCTCTGTGTACTCCTTGTGGCCGTAGCCAAGTCCGCACACAGCGATGCCTGCGGCAAAGTCCAGGTATTTTTTCCCCTCCGTGTCATACAGGTACACGCCCTCGCCCCTCTCCAGGACGATGGGATACCGGTTGTAGGTGTGCAGGAGCGACTGCTCCGCCTCGTCGATCCATTTATTTGTCATTGTAAAATCTGCTCCCTTCATCGTCTAAGATGGCGGTTCCGATTCCTCTGTTGGTGAAAATCTCCAGCAGGAGGCAGTGGGGGATCCTGCCGTCCAGGATATGCACTCTGGAAACGCCGTTTTCAATTGCGTCGATACAGTTGTTCAGCTTGGGAAGCATGCCGCCTCCGATGTAGCCCTCCTCCATCAGCTTTCTGGCCTCAGACACCTTCAGCTCCGAGATCAGTGTCTCCGGGTCCTTGGGATCCTTGTAGACACCTTCAATGTCTGTCAGGAAGGCCAGCTTCTCCGCATGCATGGCCCTGGCGATGGCGCAGGCCGCGTCGTCCGCGTTGATGTTGTAGGTGTTGTTCCTGTCGTCCAGTCCCACAGGGCACACGATGGGGAGGAAATCCTTCTCCAGCAGATCCCATAGGATGTCCGCGTTCACTTCCCTCACATCTCCCACAAAGCCGATGTCCTGGCCGTCGGAGAGCTTCTTTGTCACCCGCAGGAGGCCTCCGTCCTTTCCGCTGATGCCGATGGCCCGCACGCCCAGGCCCTCCACGAACTGGACCAGCTCTTTATTTACCTTTCCAAGAACCATCTCCGCCAGCTCCATGGTGGCCGCGTCGGTCACCCGCAGACCGTTGACAAAATGGGGCTCCATGCCCACCTTGCCCACCCAGCGGCTGATCTCCTTTCCGCCGCCGTGGACGATGATGGGCTTAAAGCCCACCAGCTTCAGCAGGGTCACGTCCTGAATCACTCTCTCCTTGAGGGTCTCGTCCACCATGGCGCTGCCGCCGTATTTCACAACAATGACTTTCCGGTTAAACCGCTGGATGTAGGGGAGGGCCTCGATGAGCACCTCCGCCTTGTCCAGATATTTCTGCATATTGTTATCCATTTTTTTTAGCTCCTGTAATCCGCGTTGATTTCAATGTATCCGTGTGTCAGGTCGCAGCCCCAGGCGGAGGCGCTCTCCTGTCCCAGCTTCACGTCCGCGATGGCTGTCACCTCCGGCTGGGAGAGGATTTTCGTTGCCTCCTCCTCGCTGTAGTCCACAGCCGTGCCGTTCTCTATGATCTGGATTTTGCCTGCCTGGCTCTCAAAGAAGAGGTCCACCTTTTCCGGGTCAAACTGGGCGCCGGAGTAGCCCATGGCGCAGAGGATCCTTCCCCAGTTGGCGTCGTGGCCCGCGATGGCTGTCTTGGTCAGATTGGAGCAGACGATGGATTTGGCCAGCACCTTTGCCTGCTCCTTGCTCTCGGCTCCGATGACCTTGGCCTCGAAGAGGGCTGTGGCACCTTCTCCATCCCCGGCGATCTTCTTTGCCAGGTACTCGTTGATCACGTGGAGAGCTGCCTTGAACTCCTGGTATTCCGGCGTACCGCAGGTGATCTCCTCGTTTTCCGCCATCCCGTTGGCCAGCAGGAGCACCGTGTCGTTGGTGGAGGTATCCCCGTCCACGGAGATCATATTGTATGTATCCGGCACATCCTCACTGAGAGCGCTCTGGAGAGCCTCCTTTGTGATGACTGCGTCTGTTGTGATAAAGGAGAGCATAGTGCACATGTTGGGATGGATCATTCCGGAGCCCTTTGCCATGCCGCCGATGGTGACGGTCTTATCCTTCACCTGGATAGTGACAGCAATCTCCTTCTCCTTTGTGTCTGTAGTCATGATGGCCCTGGCTGCCTCCGTGCCGGCCTCCAGGGTGGACGCCTTTTTCGGGGCCAGAGCCTCAATGCCGGCCTTCAGCTTTTCAATGGGCATCTGCTTTCCGATCACGCCGGTGGAGCCGATGAGCACTCCGGCCGGGTCAATGCCCAGCACCTCTCCGGCCTTGTCCGCCGTGTCCTTGCAATAGCCGAAGCCCTCCGCTCCTGTGCAGGCATTAGCAATTCCTGAGTTTACAATGATAGCCTGTGATTTCTTTCCACTCTTTACCACCTGCTGGTCCCACTTTACGGGAGCTGCCTTTACTACATTTGTGGTAAAGGTTCCTGCTGTCACGCAGGGCACCTGGCTGTAGATCAGGGCCATATCCGTGCGGTCCTTGTACTTCAGCCCTGCAGCCGCGCAGGCTGCCTCAAATCCTTTTGCCGCGGTCACGCCGCCTTCTATTCTCTCCATGTTATCCACCTTCCCCTGAAAATATTTTTCTTTATTACTGTTCATTGAACGCCGTGATGTTGGCGTCATTCAGCACGAAATCGTAGTAGTTCAGATCTTCTCTCTCTGTCCAGCCGATGGTGTTCCAGAAGGCATTTCCGATGTCATTTTTTGTAAATGCAATAAGACAGACCTTGTTGATCTTCTCCGCCTTCAGGGCCTCCATGGCCCTCACCACCATGGCCTTTCCTATGCCGTGGCGCCGGTAGGCCTCGTCCACGCACACGTGGTAGAGACAGCCTCTCCTGCCGTCATGTCCGCACAGGATGCTGCCCACGATCTTCCCGTCCTTCTCCGCCACTACACTGGTGGTGGGATTTCTCATAAGGAAGCGCTCCACGCCCTCCCTGGAGTCGTCAATGCTCCGGATACCGAAGCCCTTGATCTGCTTCCAGAGGTGGTACACCTCCTCGTAATCATCTATTGTCATTTCCCGGATTGTCATGTCTGGTTACCTCCTATGGGAACATGGGCACAAGATCCAGCCCTGTATCCTCGGTCAGTCCGAAGGCCAGGTTCATGTTCTGCACCGCCTGTCCGGCCGCTCCTTTCACAAGATTGTCAATGGCTCCGATCATGATGATGCGGCCTGTCCTCTCATCGATCTTAAAGCCGATGTCCACGTAATTGCTGCCCTCCACCCACTTGGTTTCTGGGTAGACGCCCTCATCCAGAAGGCGGATGAATTTCTCATCCTTATAATATTTCTCGTACACGGCCTTCACGTCCTCATAGCTCACATCCTTTGTCAGCTTCGCGTACTCTGTGGCCAGGATGCCCCGGTTCATGGGTACCAGATGAGGCGTAAAGTTCAGCACCACCGGGTGTCCGCAGGCGTAGCCGAGCTGCTCCTCAATCTCCGGAGTGTGCCTGTGGGAGGCGATGCCGTAGGCCTTCATGTTTTCATTGACCTCACAGAAGAGGTTGGGCACCTTGACCCCTCTCCCTGCGCCGGAGGTGCCGGACTTGGCGTCAATGATGAGAGTGTCCATGTCGATGAGCCCCTCCTTCGCCAGAGGGTAGGCCGTCAGGATGGAGCAGGTGGTGTAGCAGCCCGGGTTTGCGATGAGCCGGGCCTTCTTCACATCCTCCCTGTTGATCTCGCACAGGCCGTAGACTGCCTCCTTTATAAACTCCGGGCTCTTGTGTTCTATGCCGTACCACTTCTCGTAGGTAGCCACGTCCTTGATTCGGAAATCCGCGCTCAGGTCAATGATCTTCACCTTGCTTAGGATGTCCTCATTGACAAGGGAAGCGCACAGTCCCTGGGGGGTGGCTGTGAAGATCACGTCCGCCGCCGCTGCCAGCTCGTCCATGTTGTCATCCATGCAGACCGCGTCCACGATCTGGAACATATTCTGGTACACACTTGCGTACTTCTTATCTATATAGCTCCTGGAGCCGTACCACACGATCTCGGCGTCCTTATGTCCCATCAGGATGCGGACCAGCTCTGCTCCCGCGTATCCGGTGGAACCGATAATTCCTGCTCTTATCATCTTTCGCATATCCTTTCTTATTAAAATAGAATAACACTTGTTAAAGTTTATACCACTTTTCTTTCTGTGTAAAGTGGATTGCCGGAACTTTTTCCCCGCTGTACGTTTGTACTGCATGATTATACATCCATAATGAATATTATGCAAGTTTTTTCTGTCATTATTTCCTGTGCCCCTCCTGTTTCCCTCTGTTCGCCCAGCGTTCCCTGCTCCCGCGCGCTCTCGTCTATCCCTCATTTTTATGCGGTTTCTCCCGGCGCAATCGGATTTTTTCCAAAAGCTTTGTATAATATACACTAAAATTCGTTTTTTTTGCATTACACTTGCATAATTATAAAATATGGTGTATAGTAAACCTTGCGATTTAGGTTATTTTAAGCGCGGCTCACAGCAGCGCAGAAAAATGAAAATACATTTCAGGAGGAAAATGCAATGAAAGAAAAAGTGGTACTTGCCTATTCAGGCGGACTTGACACAACAGCCGTCATCCCGTGGCTGAAGGAGACATTCGGATACGATGTTATCTGCTGCTGCGTGAACTGCGGACAGGGCGAAGAGCTGGACGGTCTGGAGGAGAGAGCGAAGATGTCCGGCGCTTCCAAATTATATATAGAAGATATTGTGGATGATTTCTGCGACAATTACATTGTTCCCTGCGTGCAGGCCCACGCAGTGTACGAGAACAAATACCTTATCGGCACGGCCATGGCCCGCCCCGCCATCACAAAGCGACTCGTTGAGATCGCAAGGAAGGAAGGCGCTGTTGCCATCTGCCACGGCGCCACAGGAAAAGGAAACGATCAGATCCGCTTTGAGCTGGCCATCAAGGCTCTGGCTCCGGACATCAAGATCATCGCCCCCTGGCGGATGACAGATCTTTGGACCATGCAGTCCAGGGAGGACGAGATCGAGTACTGCCGCCAGCACGGCATCGACCTTCCCTTTGACGCAAAGCACAGCTACAGCCGTGACCGCAACCTGTGGCACATCAGCCACGAGGGCCTGGAGCTGGAGGATCCGGCCAACGAGCCAAACTACGATGATCTTTTAGTCCTCACTGTACCTCCGGAGAAGGCACCGGACGAGCCGGAGTATGTGACTATGACATTTGAAAAGGGTGTTCCAAAGAGCATTAACGGCGTTGAGATGAAGGTTTCCGACATCATCCGCAAGCTGAACGAGCTGGGCGGCAAGCACGGCATCGGCATCATTGACATTGTAGAGAACCGTGTAGTGGGTATGAAGTCCCGCGGCGTCTACGAGACCCCTGGCGGAACTATCCTCTATGAGGCGCACCAGCAGCTTGAGGAGCTAGTTCTGGACCGCGCCACAACGGAAATGAAAAAGGAAATGGGCGACAAGCTGGCCCAGGTCGTATACGAGGGCAAGTGGTTCACACCCCTCCGGGAGGCCATTCAGGCATTCGTGGAGAGCACCCAGGAGTATGTGACCGGCGAAGTCAAATTCAAGCTCTACAAGGGCAACATCATCAAGGCCGGCACCACCTCCCCCTACTCACTGTACAGCGAGTCCCTGGCAAGCTTCACAACAGGCGATATGTATGACCACCACGACGCTGACGGCTTCATCACCCTGTTCGGGCTTCCGCTCAAGGTCCGCGCCCTGAAGATGCAGGAGATGAAAAAGCAAAGCGAGAGTAAATAATGAATTGGGGACGTAATGCTTTACAAAAGTGTTACGTCTCAAACTAATCCAACTGGTGTATAATTGTGTCAAACCACCACTGTGTTCACACACAATTTCCACTCATATCGTGATTAACCTGAAAAAAGCAAGAGCTTCTTCCGCGTAATACGTGAGAAACTCTTGCTTTTTTCGTGATACCAATCAAAACAGGCGGAGTCGCAACCGATTATATTTGACACAATTACACACCAGTTAGTCTAAATCCAGACGTAATACTTTTGCAAAGTGTTACGTCCCCATTTTGTTCTCCAGCCCGGATCGCTTCCAAAGCCACAGGCCGGACAACAGTACGAACAGCGCGCCGCCGATCAGCTCAATCTCGCAAATGATGTTCTCACCTGTTGTGGACATCACCGGTAGGGCGGAGCATACGATGGCGATCCCGCAGATCACCAGCTCTGAATACCCAAGGAAGCAGCCCCACTTTTTATTTGTCGTCATCTGATACAGCTCCGGCTTATCCTCTTTTTCCTTCTTTATCTTAATGTACGCTGCAAACAGCAGCACATAGGGGAACAGGGATGTCAGCGCTGTCATGGTGACGAGCACGTTGTAGATGGTCTCCACTGCCGAAAAAAGATTGACTCCCGCCAGGAGCACTGTAATCAGCACAGCCTGGAACAGGATGGCTTTCTCCGGCACATCGTACTGGTTTTTCTTCATGAACTTATCCGAGAAGATCCCCGGCTCTGAATAGCCAAACAGCATCTTCACCGGCTGCACAATGTACAGGACAAGAGCTCCCAGAACAGACAGGGCGATACCAAACGCCAGGATCTGCACAAGAACCTGCGGCACTCCAAGGAGCTCACTTGCCTTTGCCAGAGCATCCAGTGTGCCTGTATAGGCGAAGATCTCCGAGGTGGGAAGCAGCATAGTCATGCAGACAGCTCCCACAACATAGAGCACGCAGATCAATCCCGCCGCGATCATGATAGCCCGTGGATAATCCTTCTGGGGGTTTTTCATGTCGGACACAAAGTTGGCTGTAAATTCCGCCCCTGTGTAGGCAAATGTAATGCCGGATATAGCCACAAGAGAATTCATATTCATTTTCGGCGTCAGCGTAGACACCGTGTACTCGGAAGCGCTGGGGGCAGCCTTCAGGACAACTACGGCCAGAATGGCCATGCCGATCAGAAAAATGGTCGGTATCACCGACCCGAAGGCCCCCACGCTTGTAAAGTATTTTCCAAGCTTCATGCCCCTCATACTGACAAAGGACAGCCCCCAGATCACCACCAGCGACATGATCAGCACAAATGGCTTATTGTCCGCCAGTTCCGGCTTCCCGATCATGTAGCTGATGTTAATGGCCAGAAAGGTCAGGAAGGAGGCGTACCAGAAGATCAGAGCTGTCCAGTGCATCCAGGACACGAGAAATCCGTACTTTGTTCCAAACGCGATCTTCACCCAGTCATTGAGTCCCCCATCTGTGGGATAGGCCGAGGCCAGCTCCGCACACATCAGCGCCTGTGGGATGAAAAAGATCAGCATAAAAATGACCCACATGGGGATTGCCCCCAACCCCAGGCCAAAGCTGTCTGAGGTTGATTTGGCAATCCATCTGATCCCGTAGAGTGCGGAGACATTCATCAACACAAGTTCCTTAAAACTGATTTTTTTATACTTGATGGTCCTCACCCCTTTCGGTTCTGTCTTCTGTCCTTAAAGACCGTTTCTCTTTACTTTATAATCGTAATCCCGGTGGAACACATGCTCCCCATTGATGGATGCATCCATATAGCCGGTGATGTAGAAGTTTTCCAGATCCGCAGTCTGGGTCACCACGATATCGCAGTCCGTAAGCCAGCCCTCCCGTCCGTTCTTCATCTTCTGATAAATTGTATATTTCGCTGAGAGGGGATTCTTGTTGCTCATGGTCAGCTCCCTCTTCAGATTGTGCTCTACAACTGTGCCGATATCGTCAAAGCGGTACACGCCCTCTCCGAACACTCCTCCCACGCCATCAGTGATGGAGGTCCACGTATCCGTGATCAGATCATATGTGATCTGCCGGTCCACATGTCCCGGCGAGAGTGTAGTCATTGGTGTGAGCGGCGCGCATCTTGCCTCCATGTCCGGTCCCTTGGCATCCTTTCCCTTAAACAGGGGCAGGGAAAATTTGGCAGTGGACAGATCCAGCTTCAGCGTAGCAAGCTCCGGCGATGGCCATATCATGGGCCAGAAGGAATTGGCAATGGCAAGTCTGATCCTGTGGCCGGCAGGGAAATTGTGTCCGCACACATCCAGCTGCACCCTGGCCTTATATTTCTTGCCCGGCTCCAGATAAACCACCTTCTCGTGGCCCTCCAGATGGGTCAGGTTCATCAGCCCATAGGACACTCTCGTGGCCGCTCCGTCGGGATGGATGTCACAGAGCTCAGCGTAGAGGAAGGCGTTTGGCTTATCGCTGGTAAGCTCCACCTCAAATTCCGGATAGCCTAATATTTCCACCTCTTCCTTTAAAATGTCAGAGTCAAATACCATGGCCATACCGTCGTCCACCCGCATATCGGCCGGGCTCTCTCCCGGAACTCCAGCTCCCATCCACTCGTTGGCCAGAAGCCCGTGATTGGGAAGGGTGCACAGATCCACCACTTCCTCCTTCGTGTTTGCCTCCTCCTGGAGATGTCCGTAGGTCATGGACAGCGTCTTTGTCTCCACATCCGCAGAGGGCCATTTGTCCAGTGCCACCCAACGGCCATCGCTGACAGGGTGTACCGTCTCCGGCTTCATGCTGTCTTCCAGCCATACCTGTACCATAGGGCAGTCCAGTGTATCATTGTCAATGCCTTTGAGCCATTTATCCCACCACTTTGTAGCCTCTCCCAGAAAATCGATGGCTGGCTGGGGAGCCCCGTCATGGGCAAACACGTGGGCCCAGGGTCCGATAAGCGCCTTTCTCGGAACGCTCAGCCCCTCCATCAGGGTGAGCACGCTGTTTGTGTAGGAGTCAGCCCATCCGTCCAGGGCAAAGACCGGCACCTTGATGTCATCGTAGTTCACGCTGACTGAGCCGTGCTTCCAGTAGTCATCCCTTGTCTGATGCTCCAGCCAGTTAGCCGGCCACAGAGGCATCTCCTCCAGGCGCCGGATAGACTCCTCATACCAGGTGTCCGGCTTGATCTCAGAGTCAATGGCACGGCACATGTAGGCCAGCATAATGTTGCCCCACCAGAAATTGTCATTCAGCAGACAGCCGCCTTTATAGTGAATATCCTGAGTATATCTGTCATCCACAAAGCCCACGCAGATAATAGCCTTCAGCCCTTTTGGCTGTCTCGCCGCCACCTGCAGGGAGTTAAAGCCGCTCCACGATTTTCCCATCATTCCCACATTACCGTCGCACCAGGTCTGCTGGGCAATCCACTCGATGCACTCCACCGCATCATCCTGCTCCTGCTTCAGATACTCATCGTAAAAGCACTGGTCAGACTCTCCCGCGCCCCGCATGTCCACGCGGACCACATTGTATCCCATGCCGGCGAAAAATCCGTACATGGGCTCGTCCCGCCCTCTCATGCCGTCCCGCTTGCGGTAGGGCTGGGTCTCAAACACTGTGGGCAACGGCTTGTCTGTCTTTGGATGCCAGACGCGGGCAGACAGCCTGCACCCGTCTGACATGGTGATCCACTGGTTCTCGATCACATCCCACTCATAGGGGAACTCCTCTCTCTTCATCACCCGTTTTGCTTTTGGTTCTACTTTTGCCATATTCACGAACCTCCTTTATTAATAAATATATGAAAATAGTTTTAGATTTCCTCACTTTTGGCCGCTGCCGGCTTTTTCGCATATTTTTTTGTCCAGATAACAGCCACGATGAGACCGATAATGCCCATCGCGATCATATACATATGGTTCAGGTGATAGCCTTGGTATCCCGGATATGTATCCAACAGCTTTCCTGCGATGGTGTAGCTCAGTACCTCTGGCAGATAGCCGAATGTGGATGCCATGCCGATAGCCACTCCTCCCAGCTCCACCGGGATTCCCGCCTCTGAGATAAAGGAAAAATACAGTCCGAAGTTGGAGAACATACCCGCATATACAAGCACGCAGGCTGCCACAACAAGGATCATCCTCGTGTCAGAGCTCATTCTTCCCGTCATATCCATGATGATCACTCCGGCTACCATGAGAACGTATCCCACGATCATGGTCTTGCTCTTTCCCACCTTATCCCCTGCAAACCCGCCGATGGTAGCGGCAAAGGGGCGAATATACTGAGACATGACTGTCAGGATCGCCGCAATCACAGCCGTAACTCCGATGATATTGCTGGCGTACGGTGTAAAATAGTAGGAAGACATATTAAATGTATAGCTTGTGTAGATCATAATAATGATCAGCCACATAACAGGCATTTTCAGGACGCTCAGGATCTGTTTGAAGGAAACCTGCTGTGAGGAGCCTGTCTCATCCACTGTATCCGGCTCCTTCAGGATAAATATAAAGATGATACCCACGATCAATGGCGCCAGGGAATAGAACCAGATGATGGCATCAATTCCCATATAGGGCATTGCCCTCGCCTCGAACACGCCGAAGATCGCAGTTGCCACAGCCAGATGCGCCGCATTGAACACGCCCCGGCCTCCCTCGAAAATGCCATAAGCCCTGCTCTGCTCCTCGTCCGTCGCCTGGATCCTTACAATCTTCATCAGGGCCGGCCAAAAGGTCAGGAGCGAGGTCACGCCCCACAGTCCGTAAATAGCCGCCAACGCGTAGAAGTCGCTCACCACCAGATGCAGAAGTCCTCCAAGACCTGTGGCAATCATGGAGAAAATCAGCAGCTTCTTCGCCTTGATCTTGTCCGCCAGAACCCCTCCTATAACATAGGAAAACACGCCGAGGAGGCCATAGGCGCTCCCCAGAAGTCCCATCTGCGTGTTGGTCAGATTATACATATTCTGATAGGTGTCATAATAGTAGGAGCGAAAATAGGGAAGTCCGTAAATAATCGATCCGGCAAATGCCAGCAAAAGGATCGTTCCCAGATTTTTCTTGTAGCCTTGTTTGGCCTCTTTAGCCATCCATACCGCCTCCATTCCAATCTCTCATTTTCATGTGTTCATATGCGCCGCGCCTCTTTTTTTACAAAGATCTTTACAAAGATTATAGCTTTATTGATAACAAATTCACAAATCCGGTCTTTTTCGTATTACGAAATTTTGTTCCCCACAAATTCTATTAAAGAGATAATTATTTGGCTTTTCATCTCCCTCCCTTCAATTTTCAATTTATTTTTATCGTTTTTCATCTATTTTTCTCAATATAGGATAGGAAACACTATTTTTAGTCAACTTTATCCATTCCGCTTTTATTTTCCCAAAAAACATTTGTCCATCTCACTGTTTATATGGTAAAATCTGTATTAAAATGAAGATTGTTTTTATGCAGAGAGGAATGATCGTATGAATTCTGGTTCTTTTTACACAACCTTAGGTCAGAAGCTCCGGGCCAGACGCCGGGCCAAGCATTTGACCTTAAATGATCTGGCAGAAAAATTGAACAAAAGTACAGCCACTATATCCAAATACGAAAAAGGGGAAATATTCATCAGTATTGACACTCTTGTAGACATCTGCAGAATCCTCAATATCGAAATCTCCTCCCTGTTGCCCGACACCTGCGTAACAGAGGATTCAAATGATTTGACACGATATCAAAAATATTTTTCAGAGCAGCTCTATCTCTACTGGTTTAACGGGGAGAAAAATAAACTGCAGAAGGCAGTTCTCATCAACCAGAAAATGTCCTTCAAGTCTACCATGTATTACGATGTGGCAGACACGGCAAACTATTATGATGCCAACTATGTCTATGACGGAAGGGTATCCTACACGGATTCCTGCATTGATTTTATCCTGAGCTGCACAGAGCCGCCATTTGACACCCTCACCCTCCGGGTTTCATCCCTGAACCGGCACACCTCCTACAAGATCGGTCTTCTCACGACCATCAGCTATTTCTACCAGAATATCGCCATGAAGGTCATTGTCTCGGAGACACCGCTGCCGGAGGACGAGGCGCTTATCTCCTCCCTGCGCCTGACGCCGGAAGAGCTGAAAAATATCAAGCGCACCAATTTCTTCTATGCGCAGTAAATTAGCGCTTGCTAAACACAAGAGGGGCTGCCTCTGAATAGCAATTCAGGACAGCCCCTCCCATATTTCTTGTTTTACCTTTTATTTTATTCTCTCTTCTATTTCTTCTGCTCTTTTTTCCTTCTCGTCGTATCCCGCTCCACCAGCTTCACATCGAACACATTCTCCTGCAGGAACTCCTCCCCCTCCACGTGCCGGATGATGATGCCTGCCGCCAGGGAGCCCATCTCCCTGATAGGCTGGGACACTGTGGTCAGCTCTGGCGTGCACATCCTGCTGAATTTGATATCGTCAAATCCAATCAGCTGGATCTCCTCCGGTATGCGCCTGCCCCGGGCCGTAAGCTCCTTGTATACAGAGATGGCCACCATATCGTTGCAGGCAATGATGCCATCTGTGTCCGGGAATCTTCGCATCAGCTCGCCTGCTGCCCGCCGTCCGGCCTCATAGTCGTAGGTGCAGTTCACGTGCTGTTCCTTCAGACCGTATTTTTCGCATATGTCCAGATAGCCCTGGTAGCGCTGCCGGCCGCTGGAATAGGCCAAAGGTCCCTGCAGACAGACGATATTCTTACATCCGCACTCCACCAGATGCCGGGCCGCCAGACGCCCGCCCTTATAGTGGTCCGCCTCGATAAAGGCGGTGCCGCTCTCACCCTTCAGCTTTCTGTCCACCACCACCACAGGGATGGGGCAGTCCCCCAGCACCCGGCTGGTGCTGTCGCAATTGGTGGTGATGATGATCCCGTCCGCCTTCATCTGGACAAGCATCTGGATATTCATCATCTCCTTTTGCGGATCGTCGTCAGAGTTGCACAGAAGGATCCGGTACCCGGTCCGGTATGCCTGCTCCTCCACCGCCTTGGAGAGCTCACTAAAAAACGGATTCTCAATGTCCGGGACGATCACGCCGATCATCCGGGACGACTTTTTGTAAAGGGCCCGGGCCAACTCATTGGGGCGAAAGCCTGTCTTTTCTATGGCCTCCAGCACTCTCTGCCTTTTTTTCTCATCCACGTTTGCGGTGCCGTTCATCACCCGGGAAACAGTGGCGGGGGACACACCTGCTATTTTTGCCACTTCTCTGATACTGGTCATATATGGTCTGTTTGCTCCTTCCGTTTTGAAACCTGTTTCATACCCTTTATTATATTTTTCGCCCAACAGTCTGTCAACCCGGCCCGGCAGGGATCCGGAAAAGGCAGACAATAAGCCGAAATACCCGGCAGAACCGCATCAGTTCGCCGGGTATCTCTTTTTTCCTGTTGGTTGCTTTTTGTCTAGTTTTTTCTTTTACTTTGTGATCAGCTCCACCTCAACCGGGATCTCCTTTTCCACTGTCTCGCCGTTTACCAGGCTGATGGCTGTCTCCACCGCTGTAGCGCCCATAAGGTCTGGCTTCTGTGCAACGGTTGCTGCCATTCTTCCCTGCTGGATGGCTGCCAGGGCATCGTCTGTGGCGTCAAATCCCACTACCACAATGTCCCTGTTTCCGATGGCCTCCACCGCGCCCAAGGCCATCTCGTCATTGTGGGCAAACACGCCCTTGAGATCCGGCTGAGCCTGGAGGATGTTCTCCATGACAGTCATTCCCTCTGAGCGGCTGAAGTTGGCTGTCTGGCTGGACACAACGTCGAGCTGCTCATCTGCCACAAGGTGGAAGCCCTCTCCTCTGTCGATGGTGGCGCTGGCCCCGGAGGTTCCCTGGATCTCCGCTGTCTTTGCCCCCTCGCCGATGAGGCTCACCATATACTCTGTGGCCATCCTGGCTCCCTCCACATTGTCGGAGGCAATGGCACAGTCCACGTCCACTCCGTTGACTACGCGGTCCACGGAGATGACCTTGATTCCCGCCGCGACCGCGTCCTGCACGGCCGGAGCCACTGCGTCAGAGTCCACCGGATTGACAATGAGGACGCTGATATTTCTGGAGATCAGATCCTCGATATCACTTGTCTGCTTTGCCGCGTCATCGCCGGCGTCCACCACGATCAGATCTGCTCCCTCCTCCTCGGCCTTTGCCTCGGCGCCTTCGCTCAGAGTCACAAAAAATGGATTGTTCAGTGTGGATACGGAAAAGCCAATGCTGCCGTTTCCCCCGCTTCCTCCCTCTGTGATACTCCCCTCTTCGCCGTCGATGGTGATGGCGTTGCAGCCGGCCAGCGAAAATCCCATGACTGCTGTCAGCAGAAGTGCTGCCATTTTCTTTATTTTCATCATTGCTCTTCTCCTTTCTCTCCTAGCGTTTTCTGTCGGACAGCACCGCGATCAGGATCACGATACCCTTTACCACATCCTGGTAGTAGGATGAAACGCCCAGGATGTTCAGCCCGTTATTCAGGACAGCGATGATCAGTACGCCGACAAAGGTTCCCCAGATGCGTCCCCGGCCGCCGTTCATACTTGTACCGCCAAGAGCCACCGCGGCGATGGCGTCCAGCTCATACCCGTCTCCCAGGTTTGGCTGGGCAGATCCCAGTCTGGACAGGAGAATGAGTCCGGACAGCGCTGCCATACCGCCGGAGATGGCATAGACGGCAAGCTTTGTCCTGTGGATGTTCACACCCGCCAGCCGGGCTGCTTCCCGGTTGCTTCCTGTGGCGTACACTCTTCTGCCGAATGTAGTCTTCTCAAGAATGAACATAAAGAGGGCGAAAATCAGGATAAACAGGATTACAGGGATGGGAATGTGATAGAAATTCCCCTTTCCCACTACCTTTAAGGTAAAGCTGTCTCCCAGGTTGGAGATGGGCTTCCCGTCCATGAAGATCATGGTCAGTCCCCTGTAGACTGTCATAGTCACAAGGGTAGCGATAAAGGGCTGCAGTCTTCCCTTTGTGACAAGGATACCACTGATAAAGCCAAGTCCTGTCCCGATCACCAGAGCCAGCAGCATGGCAGCCCCCACGGGCATCCCGTTTGATATAAATCCCGCGCACAGCGCAGTGGACAGAGCCAGGACAGAGCCCACGGACAGGTCAATGCCCCCGGTCAGGATAACGCAGGTCATTCCAAATGCGATCAGTCCGTTGATGGAGGACTGCCTCAGCAGTGACAAAAAGTTTCCCACAGTCCGGAACTCCGGGCTGATGATACCGATGACTACCACTAAAAGGATCAGCGCGATCAGGGCGCCCAGATCCTGTATCTTATTGATCGTTTTCTGCTTATTCATTTAAATTCCCTCCTGTCGCCAGGATCATGATATTTTCCTGGTCCGCCTCTTCCTTACTCAGAATTCCCCGCACAAGTCCCTCTCTCACTACCATGATGCGGTCCGCCATTCCCAGCACCTCCGGGAGCTCCGAAGACACCATGATGATCGCCACGCCTTTTGCGGCAAGGTCATTGATGATATTGTAAATCTCCTTTTTTGCGCCTATATCCACGCCTCTGGTGGGCTCGTCCAGGATCAGCACCTTCGGATCTGTGTAGATCCACTTTGCGAAGACCACCTTCTGCTGATTTCCGCCGCTCAGTCTGCCGCACTCGTGCTCCGGCCCAAAGCATTTGATATGTAGTTCTTCGATTCCCTTTTGCACCAGCTCCCGCTCCTCTTTTTTCCTGAGAACGCCCCTCCTGGAAATGCGTCCCAGATTGGCGAGGGAGATGTTCTTGCGGATGCTCTCCTCCAGCATCAGGCCCTCGGTCTTGCGGTCCTCGGTGATAAAGCCGATACCGTTTTTCATGGCCTGCCCGGGATTATGGTTATGTATTTCCTCTCCGTTCAAAAAAAGCTTCCCGGTGACATGGGGCATATTTCCGAAGATCGCCTGCATGATCTCTGTTCTTCCCGCGCCCATCAGGCCTGATACGCCAAGCACCTCCCCGGCATGGACTTCAAAGGACACATCCTTAAATACGCCCGGACAGGTGAGTCCCTCTACCTTAAAGACAACCTCTCCGATGCTGGCTTCGCGGAGGGGGTAACGCTCTCCGATCTCCCGGCCGATCATCATCTTCACCACATCGTTCATATCCGTGTCCTGGATACGTTTTGTATCAATGTAGGAGCCGTCCCGGAGCACAGTGATCCGGTCGCAGAGCTCAAAGATCTCCTCCATTCTGTGGGAAATGTAGACGATGGAGACGCCCTTTTCCTTCAGCGATCTCACCACCTGGAACAAAACCTCCGTCTCACTCTGGGTCAGCGCCGCGGTGGGCTCATCCATGATTATGACTTTGGCGTCCACCATAAGCGCCTTGGCGATCTCGATCATCTGCTGCTGCCCCACGGACAGCTCGCTCATTCTCTGCTGTGGATCAATGGACACGCCCAGTCTGTCCAGGATCTTTCTGACCTCGGCCCTCATAGCCTTCTTGTCGCACACGCCAAACCGGCCGTGTATCTCTTTCCCCAGGAACATATTTTCCTCCACTGTCAGATCAAACAGCACATTCAGCTCCTGGTGAATAAAGACAATCCCCGCCTTTTCCGCTTCCTGCGGATTTTTGTAGTACACCTCCTGTCCGTCCACAATGACCTGCCCGGCGTCCTTTGTGTAGACTCCCGTCAGGATCTTCATCAGGGTGGATTTCCCCGCGCCGTTCTCGCCCATCAGCGCGTGGATCTCACCGTGATCCAGCAGAAATCCGGCTTCCTTAAGAACCGCGTTGCCGCCAAAGGACTTGTCAATTCCGCGCATCTCAATCTGCATGGTTCTCCCTCCTCTTCCTAAAAAATGCATCCCGACTGCAGGATGATATTTGCATAGGGTGTCGTCTCTCCTGTCCGAATCACTGCCCTGCAGTCTCTGGTCAACCGTTTCAGCTCCTCATGGGGAACGAACTCGATCATCTCCCCGTCAATCCCCTCTCCCCGCAGATATTCCTCTATTTCTTTGAGCAGAGCGGGGCTTTTCTCTTTGATCTCCTCCGCCAGGATGACCTTCTCAATCTTCATGTCAGCGCCCGTCTCACAGAGCACATCCATAAAGGAGGGAAGTCCGAACCGCAGGGCCAGATCGATGCGCCTGGTGCCCTCCGGAATAGGGAGACCGCAGTCCCCGATGCAGATCCTGTCCGTGTGTCCCATGTGAGCCAGGACATCCGCCACCTCACTGTTCAAAATACCGTGTTTTTTCAACCTATCTTCCCCCCTAATTCTCGCTCCACTTCCTCAGCAGAGGGCATCCCGCTCTGAGCGCCGAACTTTTCTGTGGAAAGTCCTGCCGCTGTATTGGCGTACACAAGGGCGTCCCGGATGTCATCGCCAGCGCAGATCCGCACACAGAAGGCTCCGTTCAGCGTATCGCCTGCCCCTGTCGTGTCTGCCACCTCTGACATTCTCGCCGGTACCCGCAGGATTTCCCCGCTCCTTAAACATGTCACCACGCCTCTGGATCCCTGGGTAATGACCAGCTTTTCCGGATATTTCCTGAGCATATCCTCCGTGTCCTTCTGCTCTCCGAAAATCAGCACTGCCTCGTGCTCATTGGGGGTCAGGTAAGTCACCATATCCACGATCTCCTCCGGAACAGCGGCTGCCGGCGCCGGGTTCAGCACGACCGGGATTTTCTTTTCGTGACACATTTTCACGGTGTAAATGACTGTCTCCAGAGGGATCTCGTGCTGGAGCACCACCATGTCATATTTTCCCAGCTCACCGCTGATGCTGTCCACATAGGCCTGATCCACTTTCCCGTTTGCGCCCGGAACCACTACGATTGTATTGTCATTTTCCGCCACTGTGATCATGGCCAGCCCTGTAGGGACTCCCTCCAGGACCCGGACGTGATCTGTTCTGACACCTGCGCCCTGCAGGTTTTTCAGGAGGAGCTTCCCGTTGTCGTCATCCCCCACGCATCCGAACATCTCCACCTCAGCTCCCAGTCTTGCCATGGCCACCGCCTGGTTGGCGCCTTTTCCTCCGGGTATGCGGCTGATGCTGTCCGCCCGGAGCGTCTCTCCCTTCAGAGGAATCCGCTCTGCCGTCACTGTCATGTCCATATTGATGCTTCCCACTACTGCAAGTTTCATCCCATGTCTTCTCCTTTCATTTCCTCTTTTCTTGAAACCGGTTTCAGATCTTTTGAAAAAGTAGGATCTCCATCTGAGATCCTCTTCGTTTCATCGCATTTCCGGTCTCGTTCTTTCTTGAAACCGGTTTCAATTTCTGGCTATATTATAGGTCTACTTCCCTTTCCTGTCAATCTGTTTTGTTCTTTTCGTCAGACATGCACATTTTTCAGGTTTATTTTTTGTCTATTTTTCACAATCCATTTGTTCTTTTACCAGCTCAATGGCCTCTTTTCCTGTCATGTGGTCAATGGTCATCTCCAGCATGCACAGGGGCTTCCACTCCCGGTCAATGGCCGCCGCCCGGTCCTGCGGTGTGCTCCGGGGCGCATACTTTTGGGCCAGCTTTTCTATTGCCTGACGCTTTTCTGCCTCATCCTCCATGACCCGAACCCGGCCAAAGGCGATGACGCTCCTGAAATAGGTAGTGTACTCCTCCGGCACGATCCTGTCCTGATCAATGACACAGAAGGAAGCCTTCGGCTCCGCTGCGATGGCATCCAGCTTGTGTCCGCTTTTCGCGCTGTGAAAATAAAGCTTCTCCCCGTCATACACGTAGCTGATGGGCACCGCATAAGGGTATCCGTCATCTCCCGCCAGCGCCAGCACGCCGGACGTGCCCCTCTTTAATATTTCCCCTGCCTCCTTCTCTGACAGGAGCTGTCTTTTTCTTCTCATTTCTCGAAACATATGTCCTCTTCCCTTTCTCAATGCCTGTTTTATCTTTCCTTCCAGATTCGGAGGGCGTTTTTATACCAGATCTTATCAAGCTGACTCTCCGACAGACCCTCCTTCTTCAGCGCCTCCCACAGTCTTCCCATGCACCCTGTGTCGGGAATATCCATCCTTTTCATCCCGTCGAAGCCGTCAAAATCTGTCCCGATGGCGGGAAGATCCTCTCCCCCTGCCCGGAGCATGTGAAGCACGTGGGCCGTCATCTCCTCCAGCCGGGACTCCTCCGGCGTGCCAAGGAAGGGGCCGTAAAGATTAAGGCCCGTCACGCCGCCACGCTCTCCCAGAGCCCGCAGCATTCCATCTGTCAGGTTCCGGGGGTGGGCCGCCAGGGCGCGGCAGTTGGAGTGGGTGGCCGCCACAGGCTTTTTGCTGCATTTCATGACATCCCAAAACACGCCGTCAGATGCGTGGGAGACATCCACGATCATGCCCAGCTCGTTCATCCTCTCCACGACCCGGACGCCAAAGGGCGTCAGCCCCCGTTCCATGACAGAGGGCTCCCGGCTGCCTGGGGCGCCGATACAGTTCTCGTAGTTCCAGAGGAGGGTGATGAGCCGCACATCCCTTCTGTAAAGCTCCTCCAGGCGCTCCAGGCTGCCGTTCAATATGCCGCCCTCCTCCACAGTGAGGATTGCGGCTGTCTTTCCCCTCCTGCGGATGGCTTCTATATCCCCCGGCTCCGCTGCGATCTCAAGCCGGCCGCCCCACCTTTCTGCCTGCTCGTGCAGATAATCTGTCATAGCCAGTACACGGCGGTACCCCGCATTGTACTGCTCCGCGGAGGTATTTCCCTCCATGGCGTCCCTGTAGGCAAAGCAGGCAAAGAACTGGGCGAGGGCTTCCTCCTCTTCCAGCTTCCGAATGCTGACAGATCCGTCATTTTCCAGGAGATCCCCCTCTCCTCCCAGGTCCAGAAGTCTCCACAGCGTGTCGCAGTGCAGATCGATCAAATTCATGTCTTACCTCCTCCTTTCGCACATATACTATACTACATTATTTTTGAGGAGGAAAGCGTATGACTCCTGTTCGTACCTCTGCCGGAACTCCTGTGATCGGGATCGTCACCTGTGGCTTTGCAGGGAACCGCCAGTTTGTCACAGACAGCTACATTTCTTCCGTGTGCCGCGGGGGAGGCTGCCCGGTCCTTCTGCCCTGCGTGGAGAACGGGAACCGGAGACTGATGGAGGTCATGGCCTCCTGCTGCCACGGATTTCTATTCTGCGGCGGCGGGGACATCACCCCCTTTCTTCTGGACCGCCCTCCCCTGTCTCCCTCCGGGGAGACGGACATAAAAACGGACATATTTCAGATTCTTTTCTTGAAATATGTCCTTTCCACGTCAAAGCCCGTCCTCGCCATCTGCCGGGGCATGCAGGTTTTGAACGCCGCCTGCGGCGGGGAGCTTCTCCAGGATCTCTCCTTAAGGGAGGAGCCGGTCCTGAACCACATGCAAAGATCCCGGCTGCGCAGCGATTTCTGCCATACTATCTCCGTCAAAAAAGATAGCATCCTATATAAAATCTTTGGAGAAACCACAGCTGTCAACAGTTTTCATCATCAGGCAGTCCTGACGCCGGGGGAAGGGCTCACAGTCACTGCCAGGGCTCCGGACGGAATCCCCGAGGGGCTGGAGATGCCCTCCCACCCCTTTGTCCTGGGAGTCCAGTGGCATCCCGAGTGCATGACCCGGTCCCTCAATATGCGCCGCCTGTTTCTCGCCTTTGTGGATGCGGCAAGAGGACAGGACAGCAGGGAAGGGAGATAACAGCGGCAGGTCATTTTTACAGAGATTTCCGGATCCTTCTCCAGATGATGATGGAGAGGAGCACCGCAATGTAATCTGTGATGGCCTGCCCGTAGATCACTCCGTTCAGACCGGCCACCGCCTGCAGCAGATAGAGGAGAGGGATAAGAAGAACCCCCTGTCTCATGACCGACAGGATCGTAGCCGGCAGGGCGTGTTCCACAGACTGCATGCAGTTCATGTTAACGAAGAGGATGCCGATAAAGGGGCCGGAGACCATGTAGGCCACCAGCATCTCCACGCCGTAGCGGACCACGTCGCTGTCACTGATAAACAGGCGGATGATGGGCTCCCTCGCCACAAAGAAGAGGACCGTGGCAGCCACACCCACGACAACGCAGCATTTCTTCGTAAAGCTCTCCACCTCCCGGAACCGGGCTGTGCTGCCCGCCCCATAGCTGTAGCCGAGAAGAGGCTGGACGCCGTTTGCAAGTCCCATCTGGAGGAATGTGATAAACATATTTGCCTTGAACACAATACCGATAGCTGCTACCGGATCATTTCCGTAGGCCACAAGGATCTGGTTCAGCACAATGGTGGACACACTCATGAGGGCTGAGAAGATGGCTGTCGGAAGGCCGGTAGAACAGACTCCCTTCAGTATGCCGTCCCCACAGTTGAAATCCCTGGGGCTCAGGGACATGGACACAGACTTTCTCAAAAAGTACCACAGGTAGTAGGCGCTTGCCATGACATTTCCAATGGTGGTGGCAATGGCCGCCCCGGCAGCTCCCATGCCAAAGCCGAATATAAAGAGGGGATCCAGCACAATGTTGGCGATAGTCCCGATCATGCTGCCGATCATAGCCTCCCTGCTGGCTCCCTCCGCCCGGACCACAAAGCTGGCAGCGGCGGACCAGATGATAAAGGGGGCTCCAACGGCCACGTAAATCGTGTACCCTCTCGCATACTCATAGGTCTGGGCATCCGCTCCAAAAAGAGACAGGATGGGACCGGTGAACACAAGAAGAACCACAGCGAAAAACACGCCTACAATGAGAGAGGCGTAGGTGACAAAGGAGGATACCTGCCGCACTCTTCTCTCATTTTTCTGTCCAAGGGCCATGGAAGCGGCGGCACTGCCGCCCATGCCGAACATGTTTGCAAAAGCCATAAAGAGGATAAAGATGGGGTTCGTCAGACTCACAGCCGCCACCTGCAGGGCATCGCCGGTCTGTCCCACGAAAAAAGTGTCCGCCATATTGTAGAGCACGGTCACAAGACTGCTGATGACGCTGGGAATAGCCATCTTCGCCACCGCGCTGGACACCTTCATAGTTCCCATCCAGTCCTTTTCCAGTTCATTTTCCTTCATTTTCTGCTCTCTCCTTCCAGTTTCATCTATTGTGCTGTCTGCTTTACCTGTAATGCTCATCAAGATTTTTCAGCATTTTTCCCGCAATCTCAAGAAATGTCTCCTGCTCCTCCCGGGAAATGCCCCGCAGGAGGAGGGCCTCCGACTCCTCGATCTCCCGCCTGAGCGCCTCGTGGATCTTCTCCGCCTTCTTGGTGAAGACAATCCGCTTCCAGCGGCCGTCCTCCTCGTCCGGAACACGGCAGATCAGCTCCCTTTTCTCCAGGGCTTTAAGTACCTCCGATGCGGTGGGCGGCCGCAGTCCGAACTCCCTCTCTATATCCTTCTGGTAGACCTTGCGCTTCATGCCCTCCACCAAAATGTAATCCAGTATATTCCCCTGGGAACCGCTGATCCCCACTGATTCCTGCACCGCCATAGAGCGCCTCCTGAGCCGGTTGGAGATCATGTTGATCATTTTTCCTGTTTCCACACACAACACCGCCTTTCTTCTGCGCAGCTCCGAAACTCACCTCAAATCCGGTAAAGTCCCGTAAATTCGGGCCATTTATTTATTTAGGTTCCTAAGTATTATAGTGTCAATTGTCGCTATTGTCAAGAAAATATGCAGTCTGACACACCAGACCGGGCACAATTATGCACCAGTAGATGTAAACGCAGACGTAATGCTTTTAAAAAGCATTACGTCTGCGTTTACATGTGCATCTACATATTTTCCTCTATTCAAACGGATATTTCACGCCCCAGTCGGCCCGGAGGGCGTCCATCCACTCCATGATCCGCAGCGTCTCGGCGTGGGGCATCTCCTCGCATTCCAGCTCTCCTGCGGCGATGGCGCGCCGGCAGGCCTGAACCTCGTACTCGTAGCCTGTGATCTGCTCCGGCACTTTTATCTCCCGCACAAGATGGCGGTCCGGCGCATAGATTTGAATTGTATCAATATTGTTAATATTGCAGGCAATCATATACCCCTTTGTTCCATAAATAATCCCGTACTGCTCTGTATCCGCCCACATGCCTGTGTGGAGCACAGCCAGCTTTCCGTCCCTGTAGGTGAGGATGATAGCGTCCTGGCCATCCACGCCTGTGTCGGTCTTCACGCACTCAGAGGTCATTTTCACAATGTCGTCCCCCAGCACCATGCTGGCAAAATTAAGGGTGTAGACACCCACATCCAGAAGAGCGCCGCCGGCAAGGTCAGGTCTTAACATCCTTTCTTTATCTGTCAGCTCATATCCCAGATTGGCGCTGATCATCTTGATCTCTCCCAGTTCCCCGGAGGCGATGATGTCGTCGATCATCTTCCGGGAGGGCATATATCTTGTCCAGATGGCCTCTGTGATAAACACCTTCTTTTCCGCCGCATAGTCCAGCAGCTCCCTGGCCTGGGCCGCGTTGGCTGTAAACGACTTTTCGCAGAGTACCGGCTTGCCGTAGGAAATACACAGCTTCCCATGCTCCAGGTGATGGGAATGTGGCGTGGCTATGTACACCAGCTCCACCTCCTCGTCAGCCAGCATCTCCTCGTAGGAGCCGTATGCCTTTTCCACATGATTTTTCCTGGCAAATTCCTCCGCCTTCTCAAGGCTCCTGGACGCCACGGCGTAAGCCTCCGCCTCCTTCATCCCATTTAATGTCTTTGCCATGGTTGCTGCGATCCGGCCCGCCCCCAAAATACCTACCTTCATATTCTGTCTGTACCTCCTGTTTCCTTATTAATGATATCTGTCTGTAATATATCACCTGCCGCCCGGGAAGTAAAGACAGAAGCTGTTCGACGCGTCCATATGGCAGGATTTTTTTCGTATCCTGTATATTTTCTCCTGTTTTCCCAAACACTAACAGCGCAGTACACAAAAAGGAGGTAGAAAAACATGTCTGAAATATCTGTTCTCGACCTGCAGAACCTGCGCCATCTCATCGGCGGCTACGAGACCAGCTGTCAGAAAATGTCAGAGTACGCCAGCATGGCTCAGGACGCTGAAGTAAAAAAGCTGTTCCAGGACGCAGCCGACAGCGCCATGCAGAACAAGCAGGAGCTCCTTCGCTTTCTGTAGGCTCTGCCTGCCGGAAGCCAAAGACAGAAAAAGGAAAAAATAACAGCGAGGAGGAAAGAAAATGCTGAATGAAAAGACAATGGTTGCGGACGCCCTTGCCGGAGTGAACGGGGAGCTCACCCGATTTGGCGAGATGATCCCACAGACAGAAAACAAGGAGCTGAAGCAGTGCTTAAAGCAGATGCGGAACGCTTGTGAAATGTCCCAGGAAAAGCTCTACGATCTGGCCCGCGAGCGCAGCTACTATGTGCCCGCCGCCAAGGCGAGCCAGCAGGAGATCGAGCACGTCCGCTCGATTCTGACCCAGCCGTCCATGAAATAGGCGGATCATCCTTTGCAGCGCGTGGCCGGAGCGGACGCCCTCGGCCACGCCGCCTACATACCGGGATAGCCCGGACAGGCCAGAGCTGCGTCCCCCTCTTTCCCATCCGCTCCAGTCGCTCCTCTCCCTCCTGCAAAATGAATGAAAAACGCTTATAAATTTCATTTTTCTTGATATTTCTTACGAATTTCCTTATTAAATGGATATTTTTTGCAGGAAACGATTGACGGGCGTTCAGTTTGCCGCTACAATGGTAACATTGAGTGAAAAATGAGAAAAATGATGATGGAGGATGCAAGGATGGCAGCATATGAAGAATTGTCAAAAGAGGAACTGTTGAAAATCAAATCTGAACTGGAGGCTGAGTTTGAGCAGGTAAAAGCCCAGGGGCTGAAGCTGGATATGTCCAGAGGAAAACCGTCCACAGAGCAGTTAAATCTGTCCATGGGCATGATGGATGTTCTGAACAGCAGCTCTGACCTTGTGTGCGAGGAAGGCGTAGACTGCCGTAACTACGGCGTTCTGGACGGCATCCGGGAGGCGAAGCAGCTTCTCGCCGATATGATGGAGGTCCCGAAGGACAATATCGTGATCTTCGGCAACTCCAGCCTGAATATCATGTACGACACCATCGCCCGCTCCATGACCCACGGCGTGATGGGAAGCACCCCATGGTGCAAGCTGGACAAGGTAAAATTCTTATGTCCCGTCCCCGGCTATGACCGCCATTTCAAGATCACAGAGTACTTTGGCATTGAGATGATCAATGTGCCCATGACTCCCACCGGCCCGGACATGGACATGGTGGAGGAGCTGGTGAGCACTGACCCGGCCATCAAGGGTATCTGGTGCGTTCCGAAATACTCCAATCCCCAGGGCATCACCTACTCTGATGAGACTGTGCACCGCTTTGCCAAGCTGAACCCGGCCGCGGAGGACTTCCGCATCTTCTGGGACAACGCGTACGGCATCCACCATTTATATGAAGATAAACAGGATTACCTCATCGAGATCCTCATGGAGTGCAAAAAAGAGGGGCATCCGGATATGGTATACAAATTCTCATCCACATCCAAGATCAGCTTCCCCGGCTCCGGCATCGCCGCTATCGCCGCCTCCACAGCCAACCTGAAGGCGATCCGGGAGCAGATGAGCATCCAGACTATCGGTCACGACAAGGTGAACCAGCTCCGCCACGCGAGATATTTCAAGGATATCCACGGCATGGTACAGCACATGAAAAAGCACGCGGACATCATGCGTCCCAAGTTCGAGGCTGTCCTCTCCACTCTGGAAAGAGAGATCGGAGGCCTTGGAATCGGCTCCTGGCTGTCCCCGAGAGGAGGCTACTTCATCTCCTTTGATGCCCTCCCGGGATGCGCGAAGAAAATCGTGGCAAAGGCAAAGGAGGCGGGCCTGATCATGACAGAGGCGGGCGCCACCTTCCCCTACGGAAAGGATCCCCAGGACAGCAACATCCGCATCGCTCCCTCCTACCCCACAGCCGAGGAGCTTAAGGTCGCCACAGAGATCTTTGTCCTCAGCGTCAAGCTGGTGAGCATTGACAAGATCCTTGAGAGCAAATAAAAAGCAAGATATAAATGTACAAAAACGTGCGCAAAGAAGAAATCTCCTTCCGCGCACGTTTTCTTTTTCCTCTCTCAGCTCTCTTTGGCTCCCTCCAGCGTCTGCCGGATGATGCTCTCCATGTTCTCCCGGCTCAGGGCGCCGCTGACATAGCCGTACACCTTCCCCTCCCGGTCGATCATGTAGGTGGTGGGGTAGGCGCTGATCCCGAACATGGCACTCACCTCCCCTGTCTCATCCATAAGAACCGGGTAGGTGTAGCCATTTTCTTCCATGAAGCTTATCACCTCTTCCTTTGTCCCCTCGCCTCCCAGCCCCGGCGTGGCGACACTCAGGAAAACAACCTCTGCCTCCTCTCCCATAGCTTCGTATTCCTGGTAGAGGGCCTGGATATCCGGCATCTCCATCCTGCAGGGAGAGCACCAGGTGGCCCAGAAGTTCAGGAAGATGACCTTCCCCCTGTAGTCGGAAATGCTGTGCCGCGCGCCGTACTGATCTGTCAATGTGAACTCCACCGCACCGGAACTGCTCTCCTGGTCAGTGCCGTCCTGCTGACTGCCCTCGCCTCCGCTCTCCTCTCCATCGCTCTCGCCGCCATCCTCTGTATTTTCGGACACACGCTCCTGGCCCGTGTCTCCCACGCCGGACAGATAGCCCGTGATATCATTCATTTTCCCGGTAAACATCATAAGTCCCATGAGGATCATCAGCACAGCACCGATCTTGACCGTGTACTTTACAATATTCATATGCCTCCTGAAAAGCTTCAGAAGGGAGGTGGTGAAAATGCCCACCGCCAGGAAGGGCAGGACAAATCCCAGGGTGTAGACGCCGATCATGAGAAATCCCTTCGCCCTTGTGCCGGCGGAGGCCGTCATGAGGAGTACACTGGATAGGGCCGGTCCCACGCAGGGCGTCCAGGCAAAGCTGAAGGAAAAGCCCATCAGGAGGGCTGTCACAGGGGACATGGCCATCCGATCCAGGTGAAAGGGCAGCCTGTGCTCATTTCCCAGCAGTCTCGAGGAGCCGAACACCCCCAGCTGGTAGAGCCCCAGGGCGACGACAAGGATACCGCCCGCCTTTGCGAACATGCTCTGATAATCTCTGAAAAAGCTGCCCGCCGCGGACACGCCAAACCCCAGCAGAAAAAAGGTAAAGCTGATGCCGAGGACGAAAAATACGGTGTTTACCAGTACCTTTCCCCTGGGATAGTGCCAGACTCCCTCCTCATCCTTCACTCCTGTCCCGCCCGACAGGTAGCCGATGTAGAGCGGAATGAGGGGGAATACGCAGGGGGAGAGAAAGCTCAAAAGCCCCTGGATCAATACTGTCAAAGCCGGAATACTCACATCCAGATCAAAACCCATAGAAACCTCCAAAGGGCGGCCCGGGCCGCCAATAATTTTCTCCTATCATATCTGTTTTTCCCCATACCGTCAACCGCTATCCTGCATTGACACACACTGTTTCCCTCCCTATAATAGAAAATAGTGCATTTGGGAGGGAAATTTTTATGCAGGAAAGCAAACTTCTGACAGGCAGCATCACAAAGAGCCTGCTCATCTTCGCACTGCCCATGATCGCGGGAAATCTCCTGCAGCAGTGCTACAATATCGCGGACACCATCATCGTGGGCCGCTTTCTCGGGGCGGACGCCCTGGCGGCAGTGGGGAGTGCCTACACTCTGATGACCTTTCTTACCTCTATCATCCTGGGGCTCTGTATGGGCAGCGGCGCCTCCTTTTCCATCAGCTACGGCCAGCAGGATTTTGACCGGATGAAGTCGGGCATCTTTCAGTCCTTTGTCTTTATCGGCGCGGTGACAGTCGTGCTGAACGTGGCGGTCTTTGCCGGCATCCGGGGAATCATCTGGTTCCTGCGTGTCCCCGGCTCTATCACAGGATTGATGGAGGATTATCTCCTTGTCATATTCGCAGGAATTGTCGGGACATTTCTCTACAATTATTTCGCCTGCCTGCTGCGGTCCATCGGGAACTCCAGAGTCCCCCTCATCTTCCTGGCTGTGTCCGCGGTGATGAACATTGTGCTTGATCTGGTGTTTGTGGTTGTCTTTTACTGGGGCGTGGCAGGGGCTGCCTTTGCCACCATCCTCTCCCAGTATGTGTCCGGCGTCGGTCTTGCCGTCTACACAAGGATCCGCTTCCCGGAGATGATGCCCGGGAAGCAGCACAGAAAATGGGACCACAAAATCTTCCACGAAATCACCAGCTTTTCCTTTCTCACCTGTCTCCAGCAGTCTGTCATGAATTTTGGCATCCTCATGGTCCAAGGGCTTGTCAACAGCTTCGGCCCTGTCATCATGGCGGCCTTCGCGGCGGCGGTGAAGATCGACTCCTTCGCCTACATGCCGGTACAGGACTTTGGGAACGCGTTTTCCACCTTTATCGCCCAGAATTACGGCGCAAAAAAAGAAGACCGGATCCGGAAGGGAATGAAGAGCGCTTTCCTGTGCGCCTTCTTCTTCTGTCTCATCATCAGTCTTCTTGTATGTGTCTTCGCCAAGCCTCTGATGCAGATTTTTGTGTCTGCCGGAGAGACGGAGATCATCGCCGCCGGCGTCCACTACCTTCACATAGAGGGCTCCTTCTACTTCGGCATCGGTCTTCTCTTTCTCCTCTACGGGCTCTACCGGGCCATCGCCCGGCCCGGCATGTCCGTGGTGCTCACAGTCATCTCCCTCGGCACCCGGGTGGCTCTTGCCTACATCCTGTCCGCTGTCCCCTGGATCGGGGTCACCGGCATCTGGATGTCCGTCCCCATCGGGTGGGTGCTGGCCGATCTGACAGGGGTGCTGTACTATATCCACATTTCGCGAAAGAGGAACTAGGGTTCCTCTTTTTTCATGAGCTTTTTAAACTCCCTGTAAAACAAAGTAGACGTAGTCAGCACCGCGATGGCGTCCGCCACCGGCTCCGCCAGGAACACGGCGAACACCTTATCCTCCAGAAGAGCCGGGAGAATGTAGATCAAGGGGATGAGCACGATGATCTTCCGGAAAATAGCCAGGAAGGCGCTGACTCTGGAATTGCCCAGGGCGATGAAGGACTGCTGGCAGGAAATCTGGATGCCCATCAGGAGCACGGAGCCCATGTAAATCCGCAGGGCCCACTTGGTCAGCTCCGCAAGCTGGGCGTCATTGGTAAAAATGGCCACAAAGAGTCCCGGCACAAGCTGCACTGCCGCCCACAGCACAAAGGCGAAGGTAAAACAGCAGATCGTCTGGATCTGGAAGGCCTTCTTCACTCTGGCCATGTTTCCCGCGCCGTAGTTAAAGCTGATGATGGGCTGTCCGCCCTGGGTCAGGCCCTGCAGGGGCAGCATGGCAAACTGCATGACGCTGGACAGAATAGTCATGGCTCCCACCGCCAGATCCCCGCCGTACTTCAGCAGAGAAGAGTTAAAGCACAGAAGCAGGATGCTCTCCGTGGACTGCATGACAAAGGGCGCCACGCCAAGGCCCACGCAGGGCATGAGAAGAGACAGGCGGATGCGCAGGTTTTCTTTTTTCAGCCTGAGCACGGTCTTTTTCCCGCACAGGAACCAGACCGCCCACACGGCGCTCAGCGCCTGAGACAGGATGGTGGCCAGGGCTGCTCCCGCCACGCCCATGTCAAACAGGAAAATGAACACCGGGTCAAGCACAATGTTGGTGACCGCCCCGATCACCACGGTGAGCATGCTGATCTTGGAAAATCCCTGGGCGGAGATAAAGGCGTTCATGCCCAGCGTCAGCTGCACAAAGATGGTTCCAACGGCATAGATGCTCATGTACTCCTTGGCGTAGCCTATGGTATCGCTGCTGGCGCTGAAAAGATAGAGGAGGGGTTCCTGGAAGAGGAGCACCGCCGCCGTCAGGATGACAGCTATCACGATCAGGGCCGTAAAACAGTTCCCCATGATCTTCTCCGCGGTTTTGTTGTCCTTTTTTCCCATGTAGATACTGGCTCTGGGCGCTCCGCCCATGCCGATCAAACTGGCAAAGGCGGATATGATCATGATCAGGGGGAAGCAGACCCCCACTCCCGTCAGAGCCGTGGAGCCGATCTCCGGTATGTGCCCGATGTACATCCGATCCACCATGTTATAAAGCGCATTCACGAGCTGGGATGTGATGGCCGGCACTGCCAGCGTCATCAGAAGTCGCCCTATGGGCTCCTCTCCCAGATTCACTTCTCTCGACATCTCCATCTTCATTGTCTATCTCTCTCCTTTTTCTGTAAATCTGTCAAGAATTTTCGTCATAGTCGCCTCCATCTGGTCGATCTCCTCCTGGGAAATCCCCTCCAGAAAGGCTTCATTGATCTTTTTTATCTCCCCCTGCAGTCTGCTGACAAGAGGCGCTGCCTGCTCTGTCAGACAAATTCTCTGAATCCTCCTGTCCCGCTCATCCTGCCGGCACTCCACCAGTCCTTTGGCGGCCAGGGACTCCAGGCTCCGGCTCACAAGCCCTTTGGAGACGCCCAGGATGACCCGCAGCTGGCTGGCCGTGTCAATGGTCCGGTTGTTGGACAGGAGAATAAGTATGGAAATCTCATTGGGTGAAAACCGCTCCTCCTCGAATTTTCTGTTCAGTTCATTGGCATACACCTGCCGAATCTGGTTAAAATAGCCAAGCATGGCCTCCACTGTTCTCTGCATGTCTCTTCCCCCGCAAGGTCACTATAGTTTACTTGTAAACAATATGTAGTGTATAACAAAAGGCGGCATCTGTCAATGCCGATGTTGTCATAAGGAGACGTTTCCGGTATAATAGCAGATACACGACACATATGCGCACTTTCTGAGAGAGGAGGCATCCACGTGAGGCTTTGTATTGCAGCTGCTCCGTGCAGAGTCTGATCCCGGACGGGACTGACACGGAGCTTTGTCAAACGGAAAATACTGCCGTCCGGAAAGGGCTTTGCACTTTTGATCTGTTTTATCAAAAAAGAGAAAAGGAGCAAAGTCATGATACAAAAACTGAATACTTTATTTAATGGATTACATACATTTATCATCCTCTGGGCCACCCAGGGATTCTCAGCCCTTGGCAGCTCCATGACGAGCTACGCCCTTGTCATATGGGCCTACCAGCAGGAGGGATCGGCTCTGGCCTCCTCCCTTCTGACTGTGTGTTCCTACGCCCCCTATGTGCTGCTGAGCATTTTTGCGGGAGCCTTAAGCGACCGCTGGAACAAAAAGCTCACCATGCTGGTGTGCGACAGCTTTGCGGCTCTGTGCACGCTTTCCGTCCTGGCCTTCCTTGCGACCGGACGCCTGGAGCTTTGGCACCTCTATGTGGTCAACGCCTTGAGCGGTCTTGGGAACACCCTGCAGCAGCCCGCCTCGGATGTGGCGGTGAGCCTTTTGACTCCCAGAGAGCAGTACCAGAAGGCAGCTGGGATGCGGGCCTTTTCCAACTCCCTTGTGACTATACTGGCGCCGGTTTTCGCCACAGCCCTTCTGTCGGCCCTGGGCATTTACGCGGTCATTGCCTTTGACCTTCTCACCTTCACGACAGCCTTCCTCTGTCTGGTCTTCTTTGTGAAGATACCGGAGCGGGATCTGTCCAAAGGCTCTGAGGGACAGTCGTCTGTGCTGGTGGCTGCCGGCCAGGGCCTGCGCTACCTGGGGGAAAACCGGGGGATCCTGGATCTCATCCTCTTTCTGGCCTCCATCAACCTGGTGGCCTCGGTGTACAATGCGGCCCTTCCCGCCATGCTTCTCTCCAGAAACGGGGGAAGCCAGGGGGCGCTGGCATTGGTATCCGCATGTACAGGCCTGGCAAATGTGGCAGGCAGCGCCATCGTCACCTTCCTGCCGGCACCCAGGAGCCGGGTCAGAGCCATCTGCCTCTCCCTCCTCTTTGCCATGAGCACGGAAAACTTTCTTCTTGCTCTTGGACGGGGCACCCCTGTGTGGTGCCTGGGAGCTGTCCTTGGCTGGCTCTTCATCCCGGTCATGAACACCAACATGGACGCTCTCTTCCGCACCCACATACCCTTGGAGATGCAGGGGCGGGTCTACTCCGCGAGAAATACTCTGCAGTTTTTCACCATACCTGTAGGCTATCTGCTGGGCGGTGTTCTCGTAGACCGGGTCTTTGAGCCCTTTATGGCAGGCCAGGACAGGGGCAGCATCCCGTCCATCCTGTTTGGCACTGGAAAGGGATCAGGCGCAGCCTTTCTGTTCTTTGTGATCGCATTTGCAGGCATACTGGTATGCCTCTACTTCCAGAGAGACAGGCATATATGGGAGCTGGAGGGCAAAAGAAACGATTAAATTTACACCAATAAAATGTGCAGGCGCAGACTTCTTGGTCTGCGCCTGTATGCCATACATTTCCAGGAGGAAACAAAATGAACGGATTTATACTGCTGCTTCCCTTTTTCTTTATCAGGTTCGTCGTCCTGGCATTTCTTGATAAAGCCTCTCTACAAAGAGCAGCCATGTTTGCACCCCTGAAGGGAAACGAAAAACCAGCTTATTACATATATCAGTTGACAAATGCAGGAATTATTCTCTATCCTTTCTTCCTCACAGTAAAGCCGGCTCTGTCCCCGTTCTTCCTCCTTGGGCTCATCTGCTATCTTCTGGGACTGCTCCTCTGTCTGGTCACGGTGGCGGCCTTCGCCTCGCCGGGTGAAAACGGGCTCAACACTGACGGAATTTACCGCTTTTCCCGCAATCCCATGTATGTCTCTTACTTTTTCTGCTTTCTTGGGATAGCGCTGCTGACCAGGTCACTGCTCCTGCTCGGGGTCGTCCTCCTATTTCAGGTCAGCGGCCATTTCATCATCCTCTCCGAGGAGAGATGGTGCCGCGAGAAATTCGGGGCGGCATATGAGGAGTACTGCCGGAAAGTGCGGCGGTATATATAAATATATATGAGTAAGGTCAGCTCCTGCGGCCAAACAGGCAGGTCTCCTCTCATTCCCCCTGGTATTCTGTCAGGGAATACCTCTCTCCTTCCGCTTCAAACACCTCTTCAAAGGGCAGGCCCTCCCGGTAGATCCATCTCTTGATGTAGACCGGGCTCATCACAAACAGCCTCTCGTTTTTCAGGCCGGAATACCTCTCAAAGGAGCCGGGAAAATGCTTTCTGTACAGTCCGGCAAATCTCTCATTTTCCATGGGATGTCCCAGCTCCCTGCAGACGCCCTCAATCTGTATATTGTCCATGCACAGAGCCGCCTTCTTATTCTCCGCAAGCTGCCTGTACTTGAGGAAGGTTTGGTCTGTCTGAAAATACAGAAGCCCCTCCATCTGGATAATGCTCATCATCCTGGAGGAAACTCTGTCTTTCGCGGCAGTGGAGAGCACCATCTTCTTCGCCTCGCCAAAGGCTGCCCAGAAAGAGCTCTGCTGCCTTCGAAACTCATTTTCATGGTTCCTGGCGTACTGCAGGAGCTCCGGCGTCCCGGACCAGTACCGGACGCCCCAGTGTTCAAAATCCCATTCCTCCATATAGTCGTTGCACTCATAGTCAATATAATATAAGACGCCCTCCCGCAGGATAAAGTTGGTGGGAAAATAATCGATGTTAAGTCCTGCCGTGCCGAGGCGGAGGCACATGTCTTCGACCTGCTCCTGGCAGATTTCCGGCAGCACACCTCTAAGCACGAGGTCATACACGGTCTCTCCCTCTATGAACTCCTTGACGATCCTCTCCTTCTCCCGATCCACGTCCAGCAGCTCTGGCATGGGAATTCCAATATTTCTCAGTCTTTTATAGTCCTGCAGCTCCGACTCCAGCTTATCCCCGAACTGGTAGTAATCGCAGGGCTCATGGTGGATCTGCTTTAAGACCACGTAGTTTCCTCCCGCAAGGGCCAGGTAGGAATAGCCGCCCTTCCCTTTCCCCAGAAGCTTCAGCATCGTGTACTTTGTTCCGTTTACAATGACTGTCTGTTCCACGCTTTCTCTCCCCTTCAATCGTATTTCTCAATCTTCACCGTCCCGATGGCCGACAGATCCGGCTCCCCGGTGACAAGGTTCTGAGGCGAGGGCACAAGCATCATAAAGCCCTCCTCCCCGTATCTTTTCGCATAGCCCTGGGCGTAGTCCTCCTCCACGGACATGTGCTCCACTTTTCCGATGACCATGGCCGCCATGCCGGCTCCGCTTAAGTCCTGCACGTCCCGCAGAGTGCACTCCATAGTCAGGAACGCCTCCCTTATCACGGGGGCATGGATGGACCTGGCCTCCTCCAGAGTGAAATCCCCTGTCTGAAACTCATCGCTGTCGTACTCGTTATGGAAAATAGTCTCTGTCAGCCTGTCGTAACAGCTGATGGGCAGGAAATTGACGCAGAAGCATCTCTCCCGCAGGATGTTGGCGTAGGTGTGGGTGTGCTGGTACAGATTGCCCATGACCGCGAAAAAGGCGGTCTTGTCCCCGTGAAAGCAGCTCCAGCTGTGGAGGCACACATTGGGCTTCCCGTTCTCCTTCCATGTAGTGATGGCAAAGAGCGCGCCGGGGACAGCGGCGGTCGTCTCAAAGTGGGAGAAAAGCTGGAACTCCTCCGGGTACAGGGATTTGAAATATCCGGGGAACTCTTTCCCAATCTCAATCTTCATGTTCTGCATCCTCCTTCTTAAAAATCAGGATTTTATAAATGACTATACGCGGTTGCCCCCTGCTATATCCGGTGGTCACTCCTGACAAAGGGCTCCTCCGATCCGGCCTGCAGGATGCACATGTCTCTTGAGCCCGGAAGCTCCGGCAGGTACGCCACCCCGTCAAAGACGGTGGAGCCCCCGTTGCAGTCCGGTACTGTGCCCGGGTAATTGCAGGTACAGATGGCCGTCATGTTCTCAAAGGCCCTGGCCCGGATCTGGGAGAGCCGGTTGATCTCCATGGGACAGGCGTTGGGCACGAGAATGAGCTCCGCCCCCTTCAGCATCAGAATTCTGGCGCTCTCCGGAAATTCCCGGTCATAGCATATCATGGCTCCGGTCTTCACCGGGCCCAGGGGCGTGTCCAGGTCTGCCACATAGAAATCCTCTCCCGGCAACAGGTCCGCCTCCGCCCCGAACTCGCAGGTGTGCACCTTTGCGTAGGTGAGGACCCTCTCCCCGTTCCGATCAAATAGTGCCAGCGCATTGCGGCATCCCGCTCCGCATTTTTCCAGAAATGTAATGCCGATGGCCATGGAAAGCTCCCGGGCCAGCTCGCCAAAAGCCCGGACAAAGGGGCCATCCGCCGGAACCGCCTCCTTTTTCCACTCCTCATAGTTCCTGCTGCCTATATCGTAGCCACAGCTCCACATCTCCGGAAAAAGGGCGATGTGTGCTCCCATCTTTTTCGCTTCTTTACAGTATTCTATCCCCTTCTTCAGATTGCCCTCCAGCGTGCCGCAGGGGGCAATCTGGAGGAGGGCTGTCCTCAACAGCTCCATATCCTTCTCTCCTTCCATTTGCCTATACTATATCTGTCTTTCAAAGTCCTGACAAGTATCATCAGCATCTTGACGCAATGTCAACAAAAGAATATAATAATATTGCTGACACAGTGTCAGCATTTCATGTAAACAATACGGGAGACAATCAGATTGGAGGAATGTAAATGAAACATGTTTTAATTCTTTCAGCAAGCCCGAGGAAAAACGGAAACTCGGACATTCTCTGCCGCCAGTTTATGCGCGGCGCTCAGGATGCCGGGCACAGGACAGAGTTAATCTCTCTGTACGATAAAAGCACTGAATTCTGCCGGGCCTGCTACGCCTGCTTCACAACAGGCAGATGCGTCCTCAGGGACGATATGGAAGAAATTCTCGATAAAATGCAGCAGGCAGACGTCATCGTTGTGGCGACGCCCACCTATTTCTACTCTATGAACGGAAAGCTGAAGACAGTGATCGACCGCTTTCTTCCCAGATGGCAAAATCTCGGCGGACATGATGTCTATCTGATCATCACCGGACATGACAGAAAAGAAGGGCTGAAGCTCGTGGAGGAAGAGCTGAACACAATCTTTACCGGCCTGGGAAACCAGGTCAAAGGCTGTATCTGGGGAGAGGAAGTCTGGCAAAAAGGTGAAGTGGAAAACACAAAGGCTATGGACGAAGCCTATCAGGCCGGCAGTCACATATAATTTGGATAAGGAGGAAACAAAATGGAATACACAAAACTTGGGAACACAGATATAGAAGTGTCAAAGCTCTGTGTGGGCTGCATGAGCTTTGGAAAAGCCGGCACAATGCATGACTGGACAGTGGATGAGTCCGCCACAGAAAAGATCGTAAAACACGCCCTGGATCTGGGCATCAATTTCTTCGACACAGCCAACGGATATTCAGAGGGCACCAGCGAGGAATACCTGGGCCGCGCGCTCAAAAAGAATATCGCGAGAGACAAGGTCGTCATCGCCTCAAAGGTCTACTTCAATCCGGGAAGGCTTTCTTCCGAGGCCATCCACCGGGAGATCGACGGAAGCCTGAAGCGTCTCGGCACGGATTACCTGGATCTGTATATCATCCACAGGTTTGATTACGAGACGCCCATCGAGGAGACCATGGAGGCACTGAACGATCTTGTGGTGTCCGGAAAGGTGCGGGCCATCGGGGCCTCGGCCATGTACGGATACCAGTTCTACAATATGCAGCTGGCCGCCAGGGATAACGGGTGGACACCCTTTGTGGCGATGGAAAATCACTACAATCTGCTCTACCGGGAGGATGAGCGGGAGCTGATCCCCATCTGCCGCCAGATGAATGTATCCCTCATGCCCTACAGCCCTCTCGCGGCGGGACACCTCACCCGGCCGGAATGGAATTCCGACTCTCTCCGCAGCAAAACCGATCGGGCAGCGATGGGAAAATATGACAGCACCCAGGAGCAGGATATGGAGATTGTCCGCCGCGTCCACTCTCTGTCGGAAAAATACGGCGTGAAGATGCAGCAGATCGCGCTGGCATGGGAGTGGGCCAAGGGTGTGGCGTCTCCCATCATCGGAGCCACAAAAGCCGCGCATTTTGACGATGCCGCAGGGGCATTTTCCGTAAAGCTCACCAAGGAAGACATCGCTTTTCTGGAGGAGCCCTATGTGCCCCACAGGATCGTGGGAGCCATTGACCATAATCCGGCAGACGGCGTCATGCTGCTGGACGAAAAGAAATAAAATCCTATCAATTTCAGAGAAGCGAGGTATATGAAATGAGCATCACAATGAATTTATATTATACAGGCGAGAGCGGCAATGCGCGCAGGTTTGCCGAGGAGATGGAGAAAAGCGGGACAGCCGCGCGGATCCGGTCAGAAGCCGGGAACGAGAAATACGATTACTTCTTCCCCATGAAGGATCCTGAGACAGTACTGCTGATCGACAGCTGGAGAGATCAGGAGGCACTCGACGCCCATCACGCCTCACCTATGATGGAGACCATCGCTCAGCTCCGGGAGAAATACGATCTGCATATGAGAGCGGAAAGATACGTGTCTGACAGCGAAGGGATTTCCGCTTCAGACTCAAAATTCATCAAAAAATAGGGTTAAAACAAAGAAAATCGCTGAGGCCGCAAGACTTCAGCGATTTTTTTGAAATAACCGTCCTTCTATTTCATTTCCTTTTCCCAGTAACGGATCACATTCACCTGTGCCCCATCACCAAGTTTTTCCAACGTCTCGATCTCTTCCGCAGTGAGCTCTATTTCCGCTGCTTTCACAGCGTCCTCCACCTGATAGACCTTCGTCACACCAATGATCGGCAGTGTCCCTTTGGCGATTGCCCAGGCGACCGGGATCTGCGCGATTGCCGCGTGATGGCGGTCCGCAATCTCTTTCAGCCCCACATTCAGCTTCTCCAGCTCCGGGAGCATGGGATTATATGTCCTTCCCCGGTCTGAGTCCGCCGGGAACGGATGCTCTGTGTCGTATTTTCCGGTCAGTGCTCCCTGCTCCAGTACCATATAGGAGAAGAAGATAATGTTATTTTCTTTGCAGTAGTCCAGAATCCCGGAGGTTTCGGAAGACCGGTTCAGAAGGCTGTAGTGGTTCTGGATCGCGGAGATCTTCAGCCCCTCTTTGGCAAGGATATCCGCTGCCTCTTTGATTTCCGCCAGACTGTGGTTTGAGAGACCGATCTTCCCTATCTTTCCGCTCTTTGCAAGGGGGATCAGCTCTGTCACCCATTTTGGCGCGTCCACAGGGTTGTGTATCCAGTAAAAATCCATATAATCTGTCCCCAGCAGCTCTGCGCTTTTTTCATACAGTGCGGTCACTGCATTTTCTGCTGCTGGATCCGCACACTGCGGGGTAAATTTATCTGAGATCAAATAGCTGTCTCTTGGGATTGTTCTGAGGAAATCCCCCAGCACCTTTTCAGAGGTTCCCATCCCGTACGCATACGCGGTATCCCAGAGATTGAGTCCTGCTTTCATCGCTGCGTCAAATACAGGCCTGAGAGTTTCCGGCGCAAGGTTTCCTCCAAATGTACCGTCATTTCCCCACGCCCATGCCCCAAGAGCAATCCTGGGAATATCTTTTATTTCTGCCATGTTATTTCCCTCCAATATTTATTTAATTTCTATAATTATTATAAAAAGCGTTCCCGCTTAAGTCTAATACCTGTCAATCATCATTTTTCATGCCCCACATGTATAATTCTGAGCAGCGGATACTTTAACGGCTTGCCATCCCATCCAGGCACAGAAAATATCCTGCTACTCACTTAGGTTCATACATTTCCCGATCACGTCCCCTGTGGTAAGATACTCATACGTCGGCATTTCAAAAAGAACCGGCTTCAGTGTGCGGTAATCGATCTTCCCGGCTTCGTTCAGCACGCTCTCCTCCGCATAGACCCCGTCGATCCTGCAGATGAAGCTCTCAAAGCCTTCTGTCTCGTAAATGTCGTCTACAGTGCAGTCCATGACAACCGGAGCCTCGTCGATGACCGGCGCGCCCGTTCCCTCTGTGCGGTAGGCAAACATCCCGGATTTATCCACCTTGTTTCCGCTGACGCATCCGGCGCGATCCGCTTTCTTCAGCATTGCCTTGTCCACGATATTTACCGTCAGAGCCCTCGTCTCTCTAATACCCTGATTAGTATAGTGGGCTTTCGCGAGGCTGACCATGATCCGGTCATGTCCGATGATCCCCACATGTCCCACCAGAGCATAGTTCGGTTTCCCGTTCACCATCGCTCCCACCACGACAAGGGGCGTGGGATAGAGCGCAATACTGTCTCCAATATGCTTTTTCATCTGCTTTTCCTTCCTTTCATTTTCCACTTATTTTTTATCGTCCTATATATAGCAAAGATGTCCGCTCACAGGATCCGATCTACTGTCAGCCCGATCACCAGGGAAATCAGGATTACATAGCCCAGATAGAGGACAAATCTTTTCGCCCCCAGCACGATCTTCAGCGCTCCCAGGTTCGTGATCTTGGTAGCCGGTCCAGTGACCATAAAGGCCGCCGCGGAGCCCATGCTCATCCCCGATGCCAGCCACTGCTGCAATAGAGGGACCGTGCCTCCGCCGCAGGCGTAGAGAGGCACTCCGATGGTGGCAGCCAGCAGCACGCCGAACCCCTCCTGCTCCCCGAAAAGCTTTGCAAATGCATCCGCGGGAACGTATCTCTGAAACAGTGAGGAGAGCAGCACCCCCACAAGAAACCAGGGCGCCGTCGCCCGGATATTCCTGCCCAGGCTCTTCAGAAACCGCATGGCCGGGTCTGGATCTGTGTCCCTGTTTTCCGCTTCTGAAAACCCGGTAAAATTAAAATAGCTCCTGCCTTTATAAAAAAACCGCACGCAGAGTCCCGCGCCCAGCCCGCCCAGAAAGGCGGACAGAAATCTCACGGTCACTGCCTCCGGGCCGAGGATCCCGCTTGTGATCAGCAGCTGCGGGTTCAGAAGGATGGAGCTCATCATAAAGGCCGCAAGGAGGTCATCCTTCATCCCCTTCTGAGAGAAGGACGCCGCAATGGGGATGGTGCCGTACATGCACAGCGGGGAGGCGATTCCAAGGAGGCTGGCCGGAATAAGGCCCAGGACTCCCAGCCTTTTTTCTCCAAGAGCCCCAAAGGCGGACTGGATCTTCCCTTTGCCGAACACAGAGATAGCAGAGCCGATCACCATCCCCAATACCCAGTAAAAGAAAACCTGCTCCAGCTGGATGCTGAAATAGTACCATATGTAAATAAATTCTCTTCTCAAAATCTCCATGCCGTCCCGCCTTCCGCCGTCTCGTCTCTAACCTTCTATATTGATCAGCTCATATGTCCTGCTGCCAAGTCCTATTTCCTCCGCGTGCTCCAGCGTGTGCAGACCGTTTCTGGATTCAATCCTCTCCACCATAGAGTCCCCGTCCCGCGCGCTGTAGACCAGGTTAACACAGGCCTGATCCAGGGCCACCGGGTCATAGGACGCGAGTATCCCGATATCGTGCATGTCAGGCTGAGCCGGGTTCCCGTCGCAGTCGCAGTCCACAGAAAGACGGTTCATGACATTGATATACAGGATATTCCCATCCAGGTAATCCACAACAGATTTTCCTGCCTCCGCCATGGACTCCAGAAAAGCGTCCTGGTCTCCGCCCCACATGCTGCCGCCGGTGCCGCCGCTGTGGATATGGGCCTTTCCCTCCGGGGAAGCAATACCGATGGAAATATTTTTTATAGCGCCGCCGTACCCTGCCATGGAATGGCCCTTGAAGTGCGAGAGCACTACATAGTAATCATAGTCCGCAAAATGGCTGCCCACATAGTTTTCTTCCAGATTAGCGCCTCCCGTCACAGGCAGCGTCATGGAGCCCTCCTCGTCCATGATGTCCACATCCGCTATCTCCGTATAGCCGTGGTCTTCCGCCACCTGATAGTGCATGGCCGTGCTGACCCGGGAACCACCGTATGCTGTGTTGCACTCCACGATGGTCGGATCATCAAAGGACTGCACCAGATCCCCGATCAGGTCTGTCCGCAGATAATTGCTGCCCGGCTCCCCTGTGGAGAGCTTGACCGCAAGCTTTCCCTCCGGGGAAGCCTGAAGGGCCTCATAGACGGCGATCAATCCATCTGAGCTGATGTCTGTCGCCATATAGACCGCCGGGGAATCGGCGGCAGCGTCCGGACTGCCTGTGCCAGCGGCTTCATCGCCGGACGAGACCTCTGTCTCTGGTTCCTGTGTCCTGCCGCATCCGGTCAGCAGGCCTGCAAAAGTCATGGCAGCGACCAGTGTGATCACAAATTTCTTTCTCATAAAACCACCTCGTTTCAAGCTTTCTGTTTTCCGTGCTTCTGAAGAATTCTGGACAAATAGTAGGCGATCCAGATAAACAGCCCCATCATTGCCGCGTAATCTATATAGAAAGTGATCGGGGATTCACTGTAATCCAGGAAAACAAATTCTGTCCTAAGAAACATATAAGTTGCCAAACCCCTTCTCACAAACGCATACAACCCATAGCAGGCGATTCCCGCGCCCAGAAGCCTGAGGACCAGGGCTCGGATCCCGGGAGACGCTTTCTCTCCTGAGCCGCCACCCGGCATCTCTCCTGATGTCTTTCCCGCTATCTTTTCCGACATCTTTCGCGCCCCTGCCAGCGCCATGCCCCAGTGGAGCCCCAGATGCAGCGCCATCAGCACAAATCCCCAGTAGCAGGCTGCCATGTGCATCAGCCTTGCCGTCCCCATCCCACTGTCGATGGGAAGGAACACAAACACATGCCGGGACATCCTGATGCCGCTTGCCAGCAGGCAGAGCATCACAGCCAGCAGTACAAGGTCCACCGCGGTGACCAGCGCTCTCATCCCTGTATATTTTCCGCGGAACAGATTTCTGTGCCAGCCCGGGTTCAGCAGGTGATGGGCTATAAAGAGCACGAGCATGCCTGTCCCCGCCCATTCATGGGCCTCCTCTCCCCAGAGCTGATATCCCATCAGGAACAGGAGCGCCAGAGTCATGAGAAGGTCTACTGCCAGCCTGATTTTGGACTTTGTTTTCATTTTTTTCTTTTCTTCACTCATGACCATACCCTTTCAATCTTTCGGAAAATTCTGTTTCAGCCACGTCGAAATCCTGCCCTGCAGGTCACCGCTTCCGTTTTCCAGCACATACAGACTGCTCCCTATCTTCGCGCCCGGGCAGAGTTCCCTGACGGCCTGCTCCATCCCTCTGTCCTCCCCTCCGCAGTGGCTGAAAAATGGAAGAACGGTCTTCCCTGCCAGATCATTTTCACTGAGCCAGGACGCCAGAGGCGGAGCAATCGTCCCGCACCAGTTGGGCGTGCCGACAAAGATCACATCGTACGCATCCGCCTTGTCATCTACGGGGAGCAGCAGAGGCCTGGTCCGCGTCCGGATCTCTTTTTTCACCTGGGTCAGAAGCCTCTCAAAATTTGACGGATAGGGCTGTCTTGGATAGATCCGGCCAAGACGCCCTCCTGTCTGTCTCTGTATCACTTCCGCGATCCTGCGGGTTTTCCCTGAGTAGGAATAACAGACAATCAAAACATTTCCCTGCATATGGCGGCCCTCCTTTTCGTCCATTATCCTATGGCCGCCCCGTTCTGTCTAATACTTGTCCGGTATGGGAAATCATGCTTTCCCCGCATGGCAGAAAATGGCTGCGGCATCAGACCCGTAAGCCGATGCCGCAGCCATTTTCAATGCTCCTGTATTGTCTGTACAAAAAGAGACGCCGCCTGGGAAAACAGATGATTTTTCTTCCAGAGGATCACGCTCCTTGTGACATGCGCCGGGTGGATCTGCCGGAAGCAGAGCTCCGGGTCCGCATGGATGGACAAAGCTCCGTCCAGGCAGACCGCGCACCCCATCCCGGCCTCCACCAGAAGAGCCGCATTGGAAAGGATATTGTAGTAAGCCGGGATATCCAGATGGCGCTCCTCACACTGCATCCAGTGGAGGATCTGCTCCTTCGCGTTTTCCCGCCCCGGCATGATCAGGGGATACTGCTTGATGTCCTCCGCTGTCACGGTCTCCTTTTTCGCAAGCTGGTGATCCCGTCGGACGAGAATTCCCCAGGTCTCCTTCTGGGGCATCCTCACATACTCAAATTTTGCGGTGTCAATGGGCTCCATCACAAGGCCAAGGTCAAGCAGGCCGTGCTCGATCATCTCTTTGATATTGTCCGCCATTCCATTGTAGAGTTCAAACTGAACGCCGGGATATTTTTCACGGAATTCTTTCATACAGACAGCCAGTGTGCGCCCGCCCACAGCCTCCGTGGCGCCGATCCGCACAGTGCCGCAGATGATATCCTTCTTGTCTGTAAATGTATGCTCCAGCTTGTCCGCCAGCTCTACAATGGTTTCCGCCTGCTGCCTGAACAGGAAGCCCTCATCCGTCAGCGTGACAGAGCGTTTCCCCCGGATCAGCAGCGCCGTCCCCAGCTCGTCCTCCAGCTCCTTCAGCTGGCGGCTGAGTGTGGGCTGGGTCACATGAAGAATATCGGCGGCTCTCGTGATATTCCCCTCGGCCGCCACTGTCAGAAAATATTTCAGCACACGCAGTTCCATCCTGATCCCTCCTGTAGGTTTTCTTACTATCCGGTTTCTTTTTACTTCTAATTTACCAGCTATTCGGTCAGAGGGCAAATGCTTATATTTTATAACAGGATATCAATGTCAGGCATAGGGGCCCCCTATGTGTACACGGCAATCCTCGCCTGCACCAAAAAGGAATTTTCAGAAAAGGGCTACAGGGATGCATCCCTGCGGGTCATCGCCCGCCGCCTCTCCGCCATCACAGACACGGACAAAACTTTGTGGTGACGGACAGACAGCTTGCGGACGCTGTGCCGGAACAGATACAGGACATGAGCGGGAGTATTGATTCCCACCTGAAAAGGCAACTAAAACGCACACTTTTTGTTAAGGGCTGTTGGTAGAAATCTGTCAGGAACTCAGTATAATAAAGTCAAGGAGGTTGGAAATACATGAAAAAGCAAACAAATCTGATTTCTCGGAATTTAACTGCCCTGCGCCAGTATCATCAATATTCACAGGAAGAAGTAGCCGAAAAGGTGGGCGTGACAAGACAGTCTGTGGCCAAATGGGAGTCCGGAGAAACTGTTCCTGATATTCTTAACTGCGATGCGTTAGCGGAGCTTTACGATGTATCAGTGGACGCCCTGATCCACCACGACCAGGAGGAATCCCATATGCCCATCCCGCCCAAAGGCAAACATCTTTTTGGGACTGTCAAAGTAGGGGATCGGGGGCAGATTGTCCTCCCCAAAAAGGCTCGGGATCTGTTCCATATTAAATCCGGTGATCTTCTCGTTGTTTTAGGCGATGAGCATCCGGGAAATGCAGGGATCGCCCTAATCTCCGAAGACACCGTACTTCACAATATCGCCTTTCTGCAGGATATGTTAGACAATGAAAAGGAGGCTCACGAATGAACGATCTCTTACAGGTAGAGCATCTAAATAAGCTTTACCCGGGATTTACTCTGAAAGATGTATCTTTTTCTGTAAAACCCGGACACATCATGGGACTGATCGGCAAAAATGGTGCTGGTAAAAGCACCACATTAAAATCTATTTTAAATATGGTACGGCCCGAATCCGGAACCGTTACCATGCTGGGGAAAGATTTTTACGGACATGAAAAAAAATGTAAGCAGGATATCGGCATTGTCTTTGGAGGGATTGATTTCTACCCTCTCAAAAAGCTCTCCGCCATTACCGCTGTGACCCGGCGCTTTTACAAAGACTGGGATCAGGAACGGTACAACGATTATCTCCGGCAGTTTTCTTTAGACGAAAGTAAGCAGTTCCGCTCCCTTTCCAACGGAATGAAGGTGAAATATCTGCTGGCACTGGCCCTGTCCCACCACGCCACGCTTTACCTTCTCGATGAACCCACTTCCGGGCTTGACCCGGTATCAAGGGATGAGATTCTGCACATCTTTACCCGCATCGTCAAAGATGGGAAGCGCTCCGTTTTATTTTCTACCCATATTACTTCCGATTTGGATCGGTGCGCGGATGATATTACCTATATTAAAAACGGTACAGTATTAAAAAGCGCAGACAAAGAGACTTTTCTCCATTCCTTTGAACATTTAAGGACTGACCGGGATACCGGGCCGCTCTCCTTGGAAAAGATCATGCTGCGCACAGAAGGGAGTGATATTGATGAAACTGCTTTATAAAGAGCTGGCTCTGGCAGCCCACCCCACCTCCATTATCTTTGCGTTTCTTGGCTGCCTGGTCATTGTACCGGCCTATCCTTACACCGTCATCTTTATGTTTGGCTGTCTGGCTCCTTATTTGACGTTTCTCTATGCCAGAGAGACCAATGACCAGTGGTATACTGCCATTCTACCTATAACAAAAAGAGAAAGTGTCCAGGGTAAATGTATGCTGGTCATTTCTATCCAGCTATTTCAATTATTGATTGCTGTTCCATCTGTCTTTTTGAGAAAAATTCTTGAGGTAGAAAACAATCCGGTGGGCATTGATGCCACCATTGCCTGGTTTGGATTTGGGCTGATGATCTATAGTGTCTTTGACCTTATATTCTTTCCGGCTTATTACAGGAACGGATATAAAGCCGGCAGGGCCTTTGTAATGGCCGCTATTCCCATGCTGCTGATGATGGTCACTGTGGAGGGCGCTGTCCGTTTTCCCCAGCTTACATGGCTGGACAGCTACGCGCCGTCGGATTGTTTGAGACAAATTCCTTTTCTTCTCATTGGTATCCTTTGTTACGGATGCTTTGTCACTTTAGCATACAAACTTTCTGTAAAGCGATTTGAAAACGTAGATCTGTAGGCTTGCTTCTGCCGCAGTCTCAAGGCCAATCTACGATCATATCTAAAAAAATTTTTTACATCAAATGCTTATCCTGGCAAAGCCAGATACTCGTTCGCATCCTCTCTTCTCCGGAAGATATAGATATCTCTGCCGTCTCTGTACTTCTCCAGCATGTCGTAGATCCTGGGAAGCTGATCATTTGGAAAGTCCACGATCCACTGGCGGAATTCCATGTCAAGCTCTGTCTCCACCCAGGGCAGATCCTCCCGCTTTTTCCCGATCCGCTCCCCGGCTCCTGCCAGGCAGAGCTCCAAAGGATAGTCCAGGAGAAAGACGGTATCGCAGGCCGCAAGCCGCATTTCCAGGGTGCGCAGATAATTTCCGTCGATGATCCACTGTTTTCCGCATATGATCTCTCCCAGCTTCCTGTCAAATTCTTCCCTGGGGATATTTGTGCCGTCAGCCCTGTGCCAGATCATGTCCAGGTAATATAAGGGCAGCGATGTCCTGTCCCGCAGCTTCCGGGCAAAGGTGCTTTTCCCCGCGCCGGGACAGCCTATCACGATCGCCTTTTTCATCCTCTTACCTGCTCACCGGATCCCACAGGTCCCCGTATCCGTAGGAATCCACGATGTATTTCATTCCGTCTACGACCTCGTCCTGGGTAAAACCGTGCTCCTCCAGGAATTCCTCGCTCTTGCACCCCAGCTTCTCATAAAAGCGCAAAGCCATCTCAAAGTAGGACTGGCTGTCCGGATCCAGCTCATCCAGGAGCTGATTTTCCGCCTCGTTGATCTGCCCGCCGTCTATCATGGCGGTCAGATTTTTAAACTGCCGCAGTCTCTCCACAGAAACCGGGAGCTCATCCTCCTTGTCAATATCCCTGCCAAATATCAGTCTTATGAGCATGCGCGCGATCTCGTGGGTGAGGCGCATGATATAGTCCTTGTCCTCAATCATCTGTCCATCCTCCTTATAGTCTGTTGATCCATCCCTGGGCCCACAGAAGCAGCCTGTCCGACATTTCCTCAAAGTCCGCCTGTCCGCCTTCCTTCAGGGCCAGAAACGTTTCCACAATATTCTGTTCCTCTTTCCCGGCTATGTCAAGCAGATCCCTCTGTTTTTTCGTATATTTTCCTGTCTGCCTGAAGCAGATGGCCTGCACCACAAAGGATGCCGACTTGTACAGGCCCTTTAGGATCTCCTCCTGCCTGTCGTAGAGCATATTGTGGACGCAGCCATGGTAAATATTGCACACACCGATCTTTATCGCCCGCCGCACCGCCTCGTCGTCGATCCGCTCCAGCAGTCCATCCAGGCTTCCCACAATAGGCCTGGTGTCATAGTAAAACTGAAAGAGATCCGACGGCTCCCATCTGAGCAGCTCCTCCTTTCCGGATAGAAAGCCGCAGACAAGCTCCCGTTCCGGCAGCCTGTCCAGCATCCCCTCGTAGATCCGCACATCCGCAGGTGTCAGCTTATCAAGGATCACTACCAGGTCGATGTCGCTGCCTTCCGTCTCCTCTCCCCGCCCCCGGCTTCCCTGAAGGCCCGCGAACCAGATCCGTTCCTCAAAGGTCTCCTCCAGCGCCCTGATAAAATTTTCTGTCCAGCTCTTTATTTCGATCATGCTTTCCTCCTCACTCTGCTATGCTGTATCCGTCCTCCTTCAGCACAGAAAGCGCTCTTCCAAACTGTTCCTTCTTGATCAGTACATAGTCCGTGTTGTAGGTAGACACCGCAAAGATACTGATTTCTCTGTGCGCCAGGAGATCTGCGATCTTCGCCAGTATCCCGGTCAGAGAAAAGTCCAGCACACCCTTCAGCCGGAAGGCTCTCCATCCATCCTCCCGCTCTATCGTGCTCTCCGGGGTCTTCTCTGTGGCGCATACAAGAGAGCACTCCTCATCCGTCTTGCCCACAAAGCAGTACGTATCTGTCAGATCCACCTCACTGAAATCCTTCACTTTGCACACCGTAAATTCCTCGTTTATCACTTCGATCTCCATGCTGTTCCTCCTCGTCTTATTCTCCTTTGGCCCTTCCAGAAGAACCCTGCTGTCTAAAAGTAGAACACAGGCCGGGTTGCTTGTCAATATTTTTATTTTTCTGTTGCTATTCCCCTTCTTTTTATGTATAATGTAAACCAATCACCGGGAGAATTCTTTCTCTCAAAGGCTGCGTGTCAGCCGCTCTTATTTACATCATCCGGCACGTGTCCGGGGCGGTTTCCGCCAGAACATTTCCTTTTATTAAGTTTGCAGACGTCTAAAAGGTTGCAGTCCGTTGTCTTTATGTCTACAATGGAGGTATAACGATTTATGTGTATAACCAAAAAAGTAAATATGGATCGCTCAGAATATCCCACTGCGGATCGGGAGTACAAGGACCGTCTCTTCCGCTTTGTCTTCAACAACAGGGAGGACCTTCTGTCTCTGTACAACGCTGTGGCCGGGACCAGCTACACAGACCCGGACAGTCTTGGGATCAACATTGCGAAGCTGTACGAGAAGATCATTGCCCAGAATAATATCAACATCTACAGCTCGGGAGCCAAAAAATTCCCCTTCCCCCAGCACATTGTGTTCTACAACTGAACATCAACTACGGCCACAACCGGGCGCTCATGGAAAAATGCCGCCGGCTGGAGGAGTACGCCATCTTTGTGGACCGAGTGCGAGGACGGCTGGCGGAAAGCCTGCCCCTGGCGGAAGCCATCATGGCAGCCATCGACGACTGCATCCAGGACAGTATTCTAAAGGATATCCTGATCCAGCAGAAAGCGGAGGTAGTGCAGATGATACTGGAAACATTTGACAAAGACAAGTACGAGAAAGCCATCAAGAGTGAGGCCTATGAGGATGGGTATACAGAGGGCAGAAAGGAGGGCTATGACCTGAGGCTCCTGGAGCAGGTGCAGAAGAAGCTGGCCAGAGGAAAATCCGCAGAGGAGATTGCCCAAGACCTGGAGGAGACGCCGGAGACCATCGCCGGTCTGATCTCCCGGCTTCAGGAAAAGTAAGTCAGCTCCCGCTGTATTTATAGCCAAAGCCTGTGATGGTTTTTATGGTTTCATGCCCGCAGGTAAAAGGCCTTAGCTTTTTCCGTATCTGATAGACGGTATTTTCCACTGCGTGGCAGGACTGATTGGAGGGCTCCTGCCACACAGTTTCGTATATGTTTTCTTTTGTAAAAGAGATGTCCGGATGGGACCAGAGAAGATACAGGACCGCAAATTCCTTTTCTGAGAGATAGATTTCCCGGTCTCCCAGCACTGCCTGGCGTATGGAGGCGTCCATCGTCAGCCTGCTGGCCAGGGGCACTTCCATCCCCCAGAGTCTTCGTATCTCCAGACAGTCCTTTTCTATCTGCGCAAGGAGCAGGGAGGCGCTGTCAAAGCTTCTGACATCCCGTATTTTTCTGTACAGGCGCAGAGTCGCCCTGCTGCCGAATATTTCTCTTTGAAAGTCCAGAATATGGATTTTGACGAGCACAGCCTTGTCGCTGTCCATGGTGGGGCAGGGGCCGATGTGTACGGCGCAGCAGTACCTCTCACTTTCTCTCCCTGGGTATTCCCCGCAGCCTTCCTCACTGTCCAGAAGGATTTTCCCCGCATACACGCCTGTCCCAGGCAGCTGTGTGCCCTGATCCGGCCGCAGATCCGCGGTGGGAATCCCCACAAGCCGCCCGATACCCCTCTTGTGTATGATTTCCCCTCTTATCTCACCTGACAGCAGCTCTTCCTCTGCCTTCTTCTCTGTCATTTTCATCCCTCACTGCTCCCTTCCGGGTATCTGTCTCACATCATTCCATTTAATACAAGGATCAGCATAACACAGGTAACGATCACCGCTGCCGCCAGCAGGAGGAGACCCCTGTGCCGTCCTCCGCCCCTCTGTTCCGCTCCCTCTATGCAGCCGCTCTTCCTGAGGGCAGTGACCACCGGCTTGTAGAGCAGAAAGGTAAATGCCGCGTTCAGGCCGCTTTTTAGCAGATTGAAGGGGAGAAAGGCCGGCAGGAGAAGCTGCGCCACCGCCTCCCGCGGGTAGCCCATGTAAATGGGAGTGACCAGGTAGTTCCAGAGCAGCATCACCGCTGTCATGGCCACGCAGGCCGCTCCCAGTGCAGCCAGCGCCCCCTTCAGGCTGCGGAATTTCCGGTAGATGACCGCTGCCATGCAGGCAAAGGCACAGGTGGACACGATGTTCATAACGCATCCTATAACCCCCGTATCGCTGACCGTCACCATCTCGATCACGGATACAATGACTGACACGGCGAAGGCGGTCAGCGGTCCCCAGATCAGCCCTCCCAGAGTAATCACAATATCTTTCGGATCATAGCTCAAAAAGAGCACAACCGGGATGCGCCCCAAAGCCATGACCACATAGGCAATGGCAGACAGCATGGCGGCTGCCGTGATTTTCTTTGTCCTGTCGTCCATACAGCTTTTACCTCCAGAGAAAATGAAGCACCCGGAAGGGATCTCCCCTCCCGGATGTTATAAAGCATACACTCCGGAGGCATCCGCGGCAAGACTACGGCCTGATTTCGGAAACAATTCGGAACTGCCGCCTAGTATGTATTGACCAAATACCTGGCCCTCTCCAGATCCTTTCTCAGAACAAAGATTTCATACTCATACATAAGATCAATCGAACTTCCCACGCTTCCAAAGCTTCCACGGGCCGTGCCATGGCCCATCCATCGGTTTCCGCTGCTCCTCGTCCTGTAGGTATAGGGAATTTTCTCCCTCTCCAGCACATCCCTCATCTCGTTAAAACGCTTCATGTCTCTTCCGATCCACAGGCTCTCCCTGTTAAAAATTGTGATCATAGTCCCCCTCCTCTTCAGGCCTGACAAAGTCCGGCCATTCGATATACATATACAATTTTCACAACACTCACAACAACCAGCCCAATCCCGCAGGCCAACATTGCGATCACTCCCGGTAAAAACAAAAGGGCACTGCAGACAGTACCTCCCGCAAATCCTGCCAGCATGCCCACATACCACTGACGCAGCCTGAGCCACTTTTCACTCAGTATCACATCTCTGTCGTGGACAAATTCAGCATGTCCCGCAAATTCCTGGTACTCTCCTGCTATATCCACAGCGGCTGATGCAATGACCACCAGAATGATAAGAGTGACCAACAGGCTGCCATCCAGAAAATAGGACACGGCAGAAGATAGGACTCCTACTACTGCCGACGCGGCTTTACAGAACCCCGCCATTCTGAAGTGAGCACTGAAATGTTCCATCTTAAGCAGGACGGCTCCATAAACCACTGTCGCCAGGATATTCACAAACCACAGCAGCGTGTAGAGCCTTCCGTCCCCTTCCCCATTAGAAATGGTCCTTGCAACAGTACATACGATTAGAAGCCAGAACAGACTCTGGTACCATTTTCCACTTATCTCACTCATTTTTTCTCTCTCCTCTCTCCTCCACATCCGCCAGCTTCAGCAGCTCCCCGTACCGAAAACAGTCTCTCTGATGGTCGTTTATTATGCCGCAGGCCTGCAGATGGGAGTACACAGTGACAGGTCCCATGTACTTCAGTCCCCGCTTTTTGAGGTCCCGACTGATCCTGTCGGAGAGCTCGTTGCTTGCCGGCAGCCCTTCTGTCTGATGGGAGGGATAAATGTAGGTCTTCCCCCCTGTAAAGCTCCACAGGTAGGCACTGAAGGATCCTGCCTCCTGATGGATCCTCTGAAAGCACCGGGCGTTGTGTATAACAGCCCGGATCTTCCTCTCTGATCGGATCATGCCCTCTGTCTGCAAAATCCGCTCCACATCCTCCTCGCCGTAGCCTGCCACCTTGTCAAAATCAAAGTCGTCAAAGCACTGCCGGAAAATCTCCCTCTTCTGTATCATCATGTTCCAGTTCAGGCCGCACTGCATGACCTCCATCATCAGGAACTCAAACTGTTTCCGGTCGTCATGGAGGGGCACGCCCCACTCCTCATCATGATACCGGATCATCTTCTCATTGCACATGCACCACTGACATTTCTCCAAGCTCTGTCCCTCCTCTCACCGCCCTATCTTGTGTAGTAAAACATATTGCCGTCATACTTTTCATCCAGCGTCTGGCGGCTTGTGAACACGCACTGCACCCCCTCTGCAAACGCGCCAAAGGGATCGTGCCGCTCTGCGATGGCATCCAGCTTTCTTCTGATACTGCCGCACACGCCGTCGTCCTGGTGACGGTTCTTTTGCTCATCCGTCTCAAAAAAGACATGCACCCTGTCAAAAAGAATTTCCACCCGCCAAATATCCGGGGCCTCTATGCTCCTGATCTCCCCGGCGCACCTTTGGAGCGCCCTTTTTTGTATCTCGTCCCTGAGCGTGTCGCAGGTCACAAGGAAGTCCCCGGGTCTTTGGTAAGTGGGATGCATATTATGCCTGACACACAAAGCGGCAAATTTCTCCGCTGTGCGTCTCTGCTTCCGCTCATCTGGGTTTGCCCCCTTTTTCATCTTCCCGACGCAGTCCCTGTCCCACAGAAGCAGGCGCAGTCGGGGCCGCCCCGCGTTAGTCCGTTCGCAGAAATAATCGTAGACCCGCAGGCCGTAGGTTTCCTCAAACCATTGCTCCAGCTCTGTAAAAAGAGGGCCTTTCTCCTCCCTGCCGTCCAGGATCGCTATCGCATGGCTGTACTCTTCTTCTCTTAATAGCATACCGTCACCCTCTGTTCTGTTTTTTTCTGTTATTCCGCTTCGTTTTTTTCATTATAATACATATGGCGGGCTTTTTCTCCCTTGCATAGCAAAAATCTTATATTCTATTAAAATGAACTTTTTATGTTTCTAAATCAAATCTAAATAAATGTATGTTAAAATTGGAATATTCTTTTTTAGGTGGTGCTTACATGAAAGAACAGATACTGATTATTGAAGATGAAAAAGCGATACAGAATGTTTTATATGATTTGTTGACGGACGCTGGATATGAAGTATCCTTAGCCAGTGATGGCTTAGAGGGGCTTTCGCTTTTTCAGTCACAGCCATTTGCTCTTATTCTCTTAGATATTATGATGCCGAAAATTGACGGGTACGCTGTATGTGAGCTTATACGCAAAGAGTCTGATATCCCCATTATGATGCTTACCGCAATGGATGAAGAGGAAGCACAAATAAGAGCATTTGAACTACAGGTAGATGATTATATTACAAAACCTTTTTCTCTAAAACTTGTATTGATGCGAATAGAGGCTGTTCTCAGACGCATAAAAGAAAAAACAGGAAATCAGAAAATATTGACTTCTCATGGGATTGAACTAAATGTAGACAGCTATGAAGTGTGTAAAAATGGTATCCCTGTCAAATTAACACAACTGGAATTCGAGTTGTTATTGACTTTTCTGAAACACAAAAATCAAGTCCTTACACGGGATAATCTTATTTCACAGGTGTGGGGATATGATTTTGCGGGTGATGAAAAAGCAGTAAACATTCATATTATGAATTTGCGACGTAAATTAGATGTTGACTGTATTCAAACGATACGAGGGGTGGGCTATAAGTTTGAAAGCGAAAATTAAAAGCAGTTTAAGCATAAAAGTATTTTTATTAATCGCCGGGTCTTTACTCTTTTGTAGTTTTCTTATTTACGGAAGTATTATGTTGTTTCTTCCTAAAAGTTATGTTGCTGTTTCATCAGAGCAGACTAATATGGAAATAGATAGATTGGTAGAAACACTGTCTGAAACAAAATTAGAAAATGCGGAAAATATACTTGAAAGGTTTTGCGAAAATAATCATGCTACAATCATATTTCAATATAATGGCGAAAAACATCAGTATGGTAATCCTTCAAATTTATCTTCAAATAGTTCAGAAATGATGTCTTTTGCTCAGGAAATTAAATTTGCAGATACCGTTGAAACTTACGTAATAAATATTGTTGTACCTATTTCTTCTAACCATGAACTTAATAACGCATTGTTGAAACTATTGCCATTTCTTTTGATAATCATATTTGTTGTTTCATTTTTGGGAGCATGGTTCTGTAGTCGGCTGATTGCAAAGCCGATCATAGAAATCAGTCAAGTATCCAAACGAATGGCAAAGCTGGATATGACATGGAAATGTACGATTACCCGTTCTGATGAAATCGGGATACTGGCAGATAGTTTAAATACAATGTCAACAGAATTGTCTGATACTATGAATGCTCTTGAAACTGCCAATGAACAGTTGAAGTTGGAGATGGAACACATTGAAGAACTGAATAAACAGCGTCAGCATTTTTTCGCTACGGCTTCGCATGAATTAAAAACACCGATCACCATTATTAAAGGGCAGGTAGAAGGTATGATTATGGAAATCGGGCGTTATAAAGATACGAGAAAAATCCTGCCAGAGACATTACGTGAGATTGAAAATATGGAAAATCTCGTAAAAGAAATTTTGTCTATTTCAAAATTAGAGCTGGGAGAAATAGATAACCTGTCAGCTTTGCCCGTGACAGATATTGTAAAACGTGTCTGCGAACATTTGAAGCCATTAGCTGACGAAAAAAATATTACAATTTATCCGAGGTTAACAGATGATGTGCAGGTTATCGGAAATCAGTCCCTCTTTGAAAAAGCATTGCATAACATTATCAATAATGCAATCCGCCATTCACCTGTTGAAACAAATGTATATGTTACTCTTACAGATAAGGAATTGCTTGTTAAAAACGAGGGAATTACAATTCCGCAGGAAGATTTGAATAAAATATTTACACCATTTTATCGTGTCGAAAAGTCCCATAATAAATTAACCGGTGGCAGTGGATTAGGGCTTTATCTAGTTAAGAATATTTTAGAAAAACACGGTCTTTTATATACGATAAATAATGATGAAAATGGAGTCTGCTTTAAAATCACAATAAATTCTCAAAATCTAAATCAAAATTAAATTGAAATTAAATCAAAACGAAACCGTCCTTTTTTATGATAGAAACAGAAAAGAAAGGACGGTGTTTTTATGCATATTGGAAAGCGGGTTTTCCTATATTTAACTCGCAAAAAGGGGAAAAACCTTATCCTATGTGGGATTTTTTTCCTTATTTCATTTTCAGTGTTAGCTGGAATTTCGGTGTTTGCAGGTGCTTCACAGATTTCTAAAGACCTGCGTTCTAATATTGGAGCTTCTTTTGATATCCGACCTTATGAACAATTTGTGACAGAAAACGGTCAAGCTTCCAGTAATGGAACACCTGTCATTTATGAAAGTGCTATTCGACAAATATTAGATGTGATTGGTACGGAACTGAAAACGTACAACACCGAGCACCAGGGCTTTGCAAAAGGACAAAATCTTTCATTTATTGCCGGAATGGGACATAGTGAAGACAGTAACATGGGAGAAGTGATTGCGGTGAGAGACTCCAGCTTAACAAAAACTTTTTTTAACGAAGAATGCAGGCTGATAGAGGGAAGTCATATTAAGCCGGAAGATAAAAATAAGGTTCTCATTAGTAAAGAGCTTGCAAGAGAAAATCTGTTATCTGTCGGAGATACGCTAAGGCTCACCCATGCGGAATTAGGAAGCGAAAATGGAAATTACATTGATCTGATTAAGGAAAAGACTGCGTTTGCTACTGTGGAAATCAAAGGGATTTTTGAAATTAAAAACATGACTGACAGCGGATTAAATCCAACTGCAAAAAAGCAGAAAATATGATTTTCTCCGACAGACAACTACTTTTTGATTTGAGAGAGCAGAAACAGGATGTTTATGAGGGAGAATTGTCATTTTTTATTTCTGACCCACTGTTTCTTAATGATATAACAGAGAAAGTCGAAAATTTAACTTCGATTGACTGGAATAATCATATTGTGCAAAAGAATGATTTCAAGTTTTCAAAGATTTCCGCACAGTTGCAGACAATACAGAATATAGTTACCTCTTTAATCGTAATAGTATCTGTTCTGGGAATTGTAATCTTAATGCTGATGATGACACTGAGGATAAGAGGGCGGATAAAAGAAGCGGGCATTTTGCTTTCCATAGGCAGAAGCAAAAAAGAGATTGTCGGGCAATTTGTGATAGAAGCTGTTTTTGTACTGCTCATGGGCTTTTTGTTAGCTGTTATTATTTTCATTCCCGTATCTTCTATGCTAAACACACACTTGTTTGCTGCAGTCATGCAGGAAACCATAAAGGATATTCAACTGACAACAAGGAATACCAATTATCTACAGCTTGATTTTTATAAAACGATATTGTTATTGGGGACGGAAACTGGCATGACGGCATTAACAGTGATTGTGTCAAGTGCAATGGTGCTTTCTCTAAAACCAAAAGAAATATTGACGAAAATGAGTTAGGAGGATTTTTAGATGAATTTTTTTAAACGAGCCATGAAATATTGCTTTAGACAGCGACTTCGCAGTTTATTGCTTTTCTTAACTTTTACTTTACTGTCGACAACAGTATTAATAGCGATTTCCAGCAAGGAAGCGGTTCAGCAGGGAACAAAGCAGATAAAAGAAACGGTTGGGGCTTCTGTTCGTATAGAAATTGATACAAATGACATGAATAACTATGGTTCTGCTGAAGATTATGGTAATGGGGCTTCTGGCTATACCTATAACGGGGATTTTATTACACAAAAAATAGTTGATAAAATCGCTGGTCTTGGTAAGGTTATCGGATATAATGCAAAAAGCTCCGAGGGATTTTGGGGAATACCTCAAAGTTTTGAACCTTTACCCGGTATGATAAATGCTTCGGGACTGGCAACACCGTATCAGTCTTTACTTGACTCGTCCTTAGATACTAAATTTTTGAATGGGACTTATAAATTAGAGGAAGGTCGGCATATAAAACCAGATGACAAATACGTTGCTCTGATTTCAAAAGAACTGGCGGACAAAAATAATCTTGCCGTTGATGATAAAATTACATTTCAAAATGGGATTGATGAAGCTGGAACCTCTACGTTTACTATCGTAGGAATTTTCAGCGGAACGGAAGGATTGACACATTCGGCAATAACACCAGATGGTATTCCTGCTAATCTTGGATATATTGATGTGAATAGCCTAAAAGAAATTTACGAATTACAGGGCTATGATTATCTTGATGTTTATACACATACTCCGGAAGAAGCAAAAGAGCTGATGGAAACAATTAAAAATCTTCCGGAAGTAAAGGGAAAAACATTTGTATTCAATGTTAACACAGAAGATTTTGATTTAGTATCAACGCCACTTTCCTCTTTTGGAAGCATGATTGATGCAGCAGTATTATTGATTACGGTTATCGGAAGTTTAGTCATTATTCTGCTTCTGGTGCTTTGGACAAGAGGTCGCAAAAAGGAAATCGGTATTCTGCTTGCGATCGGACGAAGCAAAGTAGAAATCATAGGACAATTATTATCTGAAAACATCTTAATAGGGTTGCTTTCTATGGGTGCAACAGCTTGTTTATCAAATATTCTGACGGATAAAATTGGCAGATACATCATTGGTAAGGCAGGAGAAAGTGTAACAGATATAACCGTATCTATCGCAACTCCTGATATGGTAAGAGTATATGGCATTGGTCTTTTGCTTGTTTGTTTTGCAGTATTCGTTGCTTCTTATACTGTAATTCGATTAAAACCAAAAGATATTTTAACAAAAATGGATTACTCATTCTAATGAAATCGCAAAAAGGGCAGATGTCGTATTTCATTTGAAAAGAACAGATTTACGAAAAAGTACATGGATATGACAATCCACGATACATTATCACTGTCTGGGGCGTGGAATTTAAATTCAGCAAAGAAGAAAAACCGTAGCTATATTTCACAATACAATGTGATCTGCGCGCTACGGTTTTACCTATTAAACTAATTGCTTACTTCCTTTTCCCTACGCATGGCTGATTTTGCGTTCAAAAAGAGCTGTTGAGTGAAGCATTGCTGGAGCTTTATAAAAAAGCGAGCACCTTTTTCGCATAAATAAGGTGCCGCTTTTCTAATGCCCAAAAATTTATTGCTCTGCCTTAAGAACCTTTACAATCTCCAGCATATACATTTGATGATAATCCTTTTGCGGATAACACCTCTCATCATTTGTTCTCTCAAGAAACAACTGCGGGTCTATCCACTGTGCATACTGTTTTTTCCCTATTAATATAAGTTCTGCTTCTGCCACCGCTGTAGTTCTATCAATGTAATATGGATGCAGACCAGAGGCTTTCCACTTATCCACATTTTTTCCGGACAACGTACCACATATCTTTAATGCGGTTTTGTATTGTTCTGGCAAAAATGACAGCGTAATCAAATCTTCCTGATCTACAAATTTCTTTGTGTATCTCTGCGGACGTATAAAAATCTCCGCAATATTTTTTCTCCACAATACACCAAACAATCCCCACGATGCTGTCATTGTATTATTTCCACTTTCATCTCCCGCGGTTATCAACATCCAGTCTCCTGACATTTTCTGAAACGGCTGAAACGATAGCTCATTGATCGAAATTTCCTTAAACACTATTTTCCCTCCTGTTATGTTCAAACACAAGTGTATCCCCCATCTATGCATATCATCTGCCCTGTTGTATATTGAGATGCATCGGAAGCAAAATATACAACAATCCCTGCCAGATCCGTCATTGGGTTTCCAAACCTCCCCACTGGTATGTGTTCTAAAAGCTTTCTGCTAATCTTTTTGTCTTCAAAAAGAACTTTTGTCATCTCCGTCTCAAAAAAGCCCGGAGCAATGGAATTCACAGTAATTCCATACGCAGCCCACTCTACAGCCAACGCCTTTGTCATCTGCATGACTGCTCCTTTTGCCGCTACATAGGAAACGATATCCGGCCGTGCTATAATTTTTGCGTTTATAGAAGCTATATTAATTATCCGCCCTTTGACATTGTTCTCTACCATTGCCTTTGCCGCAGTCTGGCATGTAAAAAAAGGACCCTTAAGCTGAACATTCTGTACTTCGTCCCAGTCCTGCTCCGTATAGTCCATAGACGGTTTTCTGATATTTATTCCTGCACTGTTGACCAGAATATCTATCCCTCCAAGCTTATCTTCTGCTTTACAGATAATCTGCCTGGCTCCTGCACAGGTAGAGATATCACCAACAATTCCATACACTGTCTTTTCTGTTTCGTTCTGAAGCTTTTTGGACTGTTCTTCACATTCTTGCTCATTCCGGGATGCTATAACAACAACAGCTCCCGCTTGTGACAGAGCTTTTGCCATTTCTTTTCCCAATCCTTTTGTTCCTCCTATAACAACAGCTTTTTTCCCTTGTAAAGAAAAAATATCTCTCATTCTATTCACTTCCTTTCCAAAATATTTTCATTTATCTTTTTCGAAAACCCAATAGAATTGACAGGCTATTTATGTTAAAATAGTGATAAATATGAGGAGGTTACATTATGAAAAGCTCAAATGACTCCTGGCTGTCGCCAGTTCCCAAAAAAAACCTGAGTCGGATGGTTACTGATAAAATTACAGAAGCACTGGCTAACGGCCAGATCAAACCTGGTGAATATCTTCCATCTGAAACTCAGCTTTCTGAAAGTCTCAATGTCGGGAAATCCAGCGTAAGAGAGGCCACAAAAATGCTGGAGGCAGTCGGCGTTGTTGAAGTTGTCAAGGGACATGGTTGCAGAGTGCGCACTTCAATAGATTCCCATGCCCTCAATCCTCTCGCCTATCAGCTCATACTGCAAAATAACAGCAACCACGAGAAACTTGTAGAATTTCGTCGCATTATAGAAGATGCGGCCAGCTGTCTTGCTGTGAGCACAATCTCTGATAAAGAAATTGAAACTTTAAAAGAGCTTCATACACAAATGCTTGAAAACATAGAGAATAATATCAGTAATCTGGATCTGGATGTCCAATTTCATGAATTTATATATGCAGCAACACAAAATCCGTTTTTTGCCTGTGTCGGGAGCGCAATTATGACTCTTTTCAAACCCTCTATGAAGGTTTCAAATGAGGTTTATCCCCATATTGTAATTGAAAATCATTCACGGATTTTAACAGCATTTGAGACAAGGAGCAGCGAGGCCATGCATGAGGCCATTTTACATTCCATCCGAAAATGGGACACTCTGGCTCTTAACCCATAAGTCTGTGGACCGACATCTGACATAATGTCGGTCCATACGTAGAGCAAAATAAAGTTTATACCATAATTCTTATATGGAGCTGATAAGTGCCGCTATTATACATACGATCATAGTAAATACTGCTATAAATGCTCCGGCCAATGTGTAGGACTTTAAGCCTCCTTTTACAGTATAACCAGACATATTGGTCACTACCCAAAAACCACTGTCATTTACATGTCCAATACTAATTCCACCGGCAAGACACGCTAACGCAATAAACACCGGATGTAAGGTTGTCATACCTGCAAAGCCTGCCATAATATTCATTGTTGTAATTGATGCAACGGTCCCGGATCCAAGAGCCACTCTGAATACTACCGCTATTCCAAATGCGAACAAAACAAGGACAAGCGGTGAAGATCCAATATTCCCAAAGCTTTCAGCTATTATATCTGCAAAACCTGTAGCACTGATCACTGCCCCAAAAGAACCGCCTGCGCCTGTAATAAGGAGAACAATTCCTGAGTCTGCCACCGCTTTATTTGCCACATCTTCCAGCCGTTTCCCTATAGATTTAATAGAAATAAGATAAGCTGCCAGAGTTCCGAGAAGCATAGCTATCGTCTTATCGCTTACAAATGAAAGGACAGGAGACTCTATTCCCATAGCGGAACCTACTGTACTTAAGAGTATACATACTACAGGAAGTAAAAGCGGTATAAGTGCCATTCCAAAGCTAGGTGCTCCTTCCGGGATAGGTGAAGGTTCTCCTAATTCAAGAATACCTGTCTCATCTGTCTGTTTATTCCAAAAACCTTTATCCAACAGCTTAAAGTAGATAAATGTACCCAAAAGATAGGCAAACAGGCATACCAGTGCGCCTACTCCAATCATAATACCCAGATCAAACCCAAAAATCGAAGCTGCCGCAAGAGGGTTTGGTGTCGGTGGTACAAGTGTATGTGCCCCTGCCGCTCCAATGGTAACCGCTCCAATTGCGTATGGCAAAGGTTTCTTTAACGTCTTGCTAACTTCAATGGCCAGAGGAACCAAAATGATAAATGTAATATCGAAGAACACTGGAATTGCAAGCAGAAATGCTGCAAATCCCAAAGCATACAGCGCATACTTTTCTCCCGCTTTTCCTACCAAAGTCTCGGCGATTACGCGAGCTCCGCCGTTTTCTTCTAGGAGCTTTCCCAAGATGACGCCAAGACCTATCGGAAGACCAATGCTTGCCAGAAGATCTCCAAAACCAGTCCCTATTGTTGTTATAGTCTCAACCAGTCCCAGGCCACATCCAAATCCCATAACCAAACTTCCAAAAATAAGTCCAATCACAGGGCTTAATTTTAATTTCATAATAGAAATCAAAATTACAATAATCGATACCACAAGCCATATTGTTACCTGTGTCATACTAGACATCCTTATTCCTCCTTTCCTTTATATACCGGCGGTACGAATACCGCCGGATATATAGTGATACGCCAGTTATTTGATTTTTTCAAAAAGTCTCTCTTCCGCTTTTGTAAGTTCATTGTCAAGCGCCTTCTGACTCAGAGACTTTAAGGTTGACAGATGATTTTCCTTCTGCTCTTTATCCCACTCTTCCGCAAAAATGCCATTGCGGATCCTGTCGTATCTGTCACGTAGGAACTCCCTAATCTGTGTCGGATCGAATGTTTCATAGCTCGTCAGCTGTCCGTATTGGCTGGTATGAGAATGAAATGGTAATTGCTTAAACATTCCCATTTCAGCTGCCTTTTCCATCATAAACATAGGCTCTTTTGAAACGTACTCTTCCATTAGCACAGCTTCCTCCGGATGTCCCATTTCCACTTCAAGCCTAAATGCTTCTGTAAATACATGATAGATAATGGGCCAGATTCCTTGCTCTGTCATCAAATCCAGACATGTCTCATCATCAAAGCGAACTTCAATAGCTCCCTTTTTGGTTGAACCGATCGCCTTACACAGTGCCTTTCCATATTCCAAAGCATTCCCCGATGCATCCTGTGCTACTCCCACAAATGCCGGGAAACCTTCTCCTCTCAGGTACATCTCCCTAACACCTTCTCCAATCATTCTGGGCGCAGCCATCACGACATCCACGAATTCAGGTGGAACAATTTTCTTAAAAGTAATATTGTAAGCCGATGCAAAGTTAATAATATTTCCTTTCTCAAGTCCGGGCTCAATCTGTTCTTTGAAAATCTCCGGCGCAAATTCATCTGGCAAAAGCATAAAGATGATATCTGCTTTCTTACAAGCCTCTGCAATCGGAAAAACTTCAAATCCATCTTTCTCAGCCTGCTCATATGATCCATCCGGTCTGCTACCTACAATAATCTTCTGTACACCTGAGTCCTTCATATTAAGAGCCTGCGCACGCCCCTGATTTCCATACCCGACAATTGCAACCACTTTGTCTGTTACCAGACCTAAATCCGCATCTCCATCATAATAAATCTTTGCCATTTTATTTCCTCCTTTTGTTCATCTGACATCTGATGTCTTACGTCTGATGTAATATTACATCCGTTGTGCTATTTTGTCAATAATCTTTTTTATATATATTTATTTTTAGTGATTTTCAACAATTTCAAATTGGTGTTTTTGTAAATTAATTTTTACAGAATGCTATTGTCAGATTTTTTACTCTAGTAAAAAAAGACTGATCAAGATTTGATTTCTAATTATACTTATAAAAAAGCTGCCACTGTGCTCTTTTAAAAACACAGTGGCAACTTATAATGACTACATCTTTTCGAAATGATAACAATAAAATATACTGCTTTTTCTATTATTTCTGCACAATATTGATAATCCTTCCCGGCACATAGATTTCCTTCACAATATTGCCGGTCAGCTTATCCTTTACAGCTTCCTTGCCTTTCGCGATGGCATCCTCCTTGGATATGTCCGCCGGAAGAGCTACCACTGCCCTTGTCTTTCCGTTGACCTGGACAGCGATCTCCACCTCGTCGTCCTTCATGGCATCCTCATCGTAGGACGGCCATCCTGCGTGGAAGACAGTCTCTGTGTGGCCCAGCTCCTCCCACATCTCCTCTGCCATGTGAGGAGCGAAGGGCGCCAGGAGAACAGCCATTGTCTCCATGGTCTCCCTGTCCACGCCGCCCTCTTTCTTGGCGATGGCGGCCAGGCTGTTGGTGTGCTCCATGAACGCGGAGATGACCGTGTTCAGGCTGAAGTTCTCCAGACGCGTTGTCACGTCGTAGACCAGCTTGTGACGCTCCTTGAGCATCTCCTTTGTGGCCTTGATATCCTTGTCCTTGCTGTCCTGCAGCAGGTTCCAGACTTTCTTGAGGAAACGGTACACACCGTCAATTCCCCTGTCGTCCCACTCTGCGTCCAGCTCCGGAGGTCCCACGAAGAGCTCGTACATGCGCAGGGAGTCGCAGCCGTAATCGCGAACAAGGTCGTCCGGGGACACCACATTCCCCTTGGACTTGCTCATCTTGATACCGTTCTTTCCTGTGATCATGCCCTGGTTGAACAGCTTGGTAAAGGGCTCGTCAAAGTCGATCACGCCGATGTCGCAGAGGAACTTTGTATAAAATCTGGAGTACAGGAGGTGAAGCACCGCGTGCTCCACACCGCCGATGTACATGTCCACCGGCAGGAGGGCGTCTGCCTTCTCCCTGGAAACCAGCTCCTTGTCATTGTGGTTGTCCACGTAGCGGAGAAAATACCAGGAGGATCCAGCCCACTGGGGCATAGTGTTTGTCTCTCTCTTGGCCGGCTTTCCGCAGACCGGACACTTGCAGTTTACCCACTCGTCGATGGCAGCCAGCGGTGACTCGCCGGTTCCTGTGGGCTCATAGGACTCCACATCCGGCAGCCGCAGCGGAAGCTCCTCCTCCGGAACGGGCACGGCGCCGCAGTCCGGGCAGTGCACGATGGGGATGGGCTCACCCCAGTAGCGCTGGCGGGAGAATACCCAGTCGCGCAGCTTGTAGTTGACAGTAGCGCGGCCAATTCCCTTCTCTTCTATAATGTGTGGGCCTTCCTTCTTCAGCACGGAGGACTCCATGCCGTTCCACTCGCCGGAGTTGATCATGACTCCGGACGCCTCTGTGTAGGCCTCTGTCATATTCTCGATCTCTTTCCCGTCCTTGGAGATAACCTGGATGATGGGAATGTCAAATTTCTTTGCGAACTCAAAGTCACGGTCATCGTGGGCAGGCACGCACATGATGGCTCCTGTACCATAGTCAGCCAGCACATAGTCGGAGAGCCAGATCGGCACCTTGGCGCCGTTCAGCGGGTTGATGGCGTATGTCCCTGTGAACACACCTGTCTTCTCCTTGTCCTGCATACGGTCCACGTTGGACTTCATGGAAGCCTCGTAGATGTATTTGTCCACAGCCTCCTTGTTCTCCGGTGTGGCCAGGGAAGCCGCCAGGGCGTGCTCCGGAGCCAGCACCATGAAGGTAGCGCCGTACAGAGTGTCGGGGCGAGTAGTGTAGACCGTGATCTTCTCCTCTCTTCCCTCCACCGGGAAATCCACCTCTGCTCCGTAGGACTTTCCGATCCAGTCTGTCTGCATCTTCTTAACCTTCTCCGGCCAGTCCAGCTTGTCCAGGTCGTTCAGAAGACGCTCCGCGTACTTTGTGATCCGCAGCATCCACTGGCGTAGATTTTTCTTTGTCACCTCTGTGCCGCAGCGCTCACATTTTCCGTTGACAACCTCCTCATTGGCAAGACCTGTCTTGCAGGAGGGACACCAGTTGATGGGGAACTCCTTCTCATAGGCGAGCCCCGCCTTGAACATCTTCACAAAGATCCACTGTGTCCACTTGTAGAACTCCGGATCTGTGGTGTTGACCTCCATATCCCAGTCATAGAGAGCCGCGATCTGGTTGATCTGCTCCTTGATGTGCTTGATGTTCTCAGCTGTGGATTTGGCCGGGTGTACGCCCATCTTGATGGCGTAGTTCTCAGCCGGAAGGCCGAAGGCGTCCCAGCCCATGGGATGGATGATATAGTAGCCCTGGAGAAGCTTGTATCTGCTCCACACATCGGAGATCACATACCCTCTCCAGTGTCCTACATGGAGCCCGTTTCCTGATGGGTACGGGAACATGTCCAGACAGTAATATTTCTCACGCTTGTTGCCGTTCTTATCTACCTTGGTATTCACCGGGTTCTTCTCCCAGTTTTCCCTCCACTTCTTCTCGATCGCCTTATGGTTATAAGGTACTGCCATTGTTCATTCCTCCTAAATACTTTGCGTAAATGTACACTATTTCTAATTTTACCATAGGAAGATTGTCTGTCAAGTTTTCACTTCGGATTTTGTGCATTTTATCGGGAAATTTTGCTGGACAAACCCCCTTTTTCTGAGATATGATATAGGAGTCTGCCACTCCCTTTTCAACATGGCTGAGGTCTTGGCTTTGAGGGCAGATATCCGACTTTATTTTCACCACACAGACACAAAAGATAAAAATATGAGAAAGAGAGGGGCAAACATGTTTGCACAGATTATCAACAGTTTAAGTGACCTGCTGTACACCTACATTCTGATCGTCCTTCTGGTTGGAACCGGCATCTATTTCACCATCCGGACACGGGGCGTACAGTTCCGCCTGCTGCGGGAAGCGATCCGGGTCGTCATGGAACCAAAGGACAGCGAGGACGGGCTCTCCTCCTTCCAGGCTCTGATGGTCTCCACGGCCTCCAGAGTAGGAACGGGAAATATTGCCGGCATCTCCACCGCCATCTGCATCGGCGGTCCGGGAGCTGTCTTCTGGATGTGGCTGACGGCTCTGCTGGGAAGCGCCTCAGCCTTCATTGAGAGCACTCTGGCACAGATCTATAAAAGGAAAGCCCAGGACGGTACCTGCTACGGAGGCCCCGCCTACTATATCCAGGCCGCGCTGAAAAAGCGCTGGTTGGGAGCCGTCTTTGCCGTATTCCTGATCCTCACCTACATGGTGGGCTTCAACATGGTGGCCTCCTTCAACATAACCGACTCCTTCAGGGCATACGGCTTTTTTAACGAGACGACTACTCCCTACGTCATCGGTGGCATACTGGCAGTCATCTTCTGTATCTGTATATTCGGCGGAAGCACGCAGATTTCAAAGATCACCGGTATACTTGTCCCTGTCATGGGTATCTTCTATCTGGCAGTAGCCCTCTTCATCGTTGTGACACACTTCAGCCTGATACCGAAGATGTTCGTGGATATTTTTACAAACGCCTTTGATTTCCAGGCCATCTTTGGCGGCTTTACAGGCTCCTGCATCATGCAGGGTATCAAGAGAGGACTTTTCTCCAATGAGGCCGGCGTCGGTTCCGCCCCTAATGCGGCCGCCAGCGCCTCCGTCTCCCACCCTGTCAAGCAGGGGCTTGTACAGATGCTCTCCGTATTTATCGACACCATCGTGATCTGCTCTGCAACCTCCTTCATGCTTCTCTGCTCCGGAGTTGCACCAAGCGATGCGCTGAAGGGAATGCCCTGGGTACAGACAGCGGCAGCGGAGACACTGGGAAGCTTTGGAACCACCTTCATCACAATCGCGCTGTTCCTCTTCGCATTCACCACACTCATCGGCAACTACTTTTATGCGGAGATGGGCCTCGGTTATCTGTGTGACAAAAAGCCGGGGAAAAAGCTGCTGACCGTTTTCCGCCTTTTTGCTACGGTCGTTGTATTTGGCGGCGCCCTCATGGAGTTCTCCGTCGCATGGGCCACAGCCGATGTTATCATGGGATTCCTGGCTCTCATCAACCTGCCTGTCATCATCATCCTTGGCAAGCCGGCCATCCGCTGCCTGAAGGATTACATGATGCAGAAAAAGGCGGGCAAAAACCCGGTCTTCAAGGCTGCTGACATCCAGCTTAGGGACAGGACAGATTTCTGGAACTAGGGGCTTCTCGAGGGTGTCCCAAAACTATGAATTTTTAAATTTATAGGAAAGGGGCATCCCTTTCTTTTATCAAAAGGCTCTTTCATATCTGAAAAACGGCACTGGTCCTTAGCCTTCCAGTGCCATTTTTGTGA
>NZ_JACLYY010000039.1:0-784 GCF_016900595.1 Faecalicatena fissicatena | reverse complement strand
AGATGTGTATAAGAGACAGGGCGATCTCTGCCACGGGCAAATCCTCGTAGTAGTAGAGGGTCACGGCGGCCCGCTGCTCCTCCGGCAGATGGAGCACCGCATCCCACAGGCCGCCGGGGAGCGCGTCTTCCGCGCCGCCGGCCAGCGGCTCCAGCTCGTCGGTATAGATCACCCTGCTGTCCCTCCGCCGCTGCTCATAGGCGCAGTTGACCGCAATCTTCAGCAGCCAGGCGCGGACCGCTCCCCGGGCCCGCAGGCGGTCCCAGGACTGCCAGGCCCGCAGAACAGCCTCGCCCACCGCGTCCTCCGCGTCGGCGTCGCTGTCCAGGATGCTCCGGGCCGCCCGGAACATGCCGTGGCTGTGCTCGGTCACCGCCGCAGCAAATTCCTCCCGCGCCGACGCCCGGCCCGCGCCGTCTCTGGTCTGTTCCATGTGCTCACCTCGTCTTTCCTTGTCCGGACACCCTATAGATGCATGGGCGGGCGGTTTGGTTCCCTCTCCGCGCAAAAAAAGCCCGGCGGGAGTCCCGCCGGGCTTTTTTGCGTTAGTTTTCGGTCAGCACGCCGGACAGATCCACCGGCGCGGCGTCGCTCCACAGGCGCTCCAGGTCGTAAAACTCCCGGGCCTCCTCGTTGAAGATGTGCACCACAACGGAGGAGAAATCCAGCAGGATCCAGGTGCCGCCCCGGTGGCCCTCCACATGGTGGGGGGGCTCCCCGGCGTCCTTGAGGGTCTTCTCACAGACATCGGCCAGGGCCTTGATCCTGTCTCTTATACACATCT
>NZ_JACLYY010000038.1:0-1058 GCF_016900595.1 Faecalicatena fissicatena | reverse complement strand
GAGACAGGTGGTGCATGGTTGTCGTCAGCTCGTGTCGTGAGATGTTGGGTTAAGTCCCGCAACGAGCGCAACCCTTACCTTCAGTAACCAGCACGTAATGGTGGGGACTCTGGAGGGACTGCCAGGGACAACCTGGAGGAAGGTGGGGATGACGTCAAATCATCATGCCCCTTATGACCAGGGCTACACACGTGCTACAATGGCGTAAACAAAGAGAGGCGAGGCTGTGAAGCGGAGCAAATCTCAAAAATAACGTCTCAGTTCGGATTGTAGTCTGCAACTCGACTACATGAAGCTGGAATCGCTAGTAATCGCGAATCAGAATGTCGCGGTGAATACGTTCCCGGGTCTTGTACACACCGCCCGTCACACCATGGGAGTTGGTAACGCCCGAAGTCAGTGACCCAACCTTTACGGAGGGAGCTGCCGAAGGCGGGACCGGTAACTGGGGTGAAGTCGTAACAAGGTAGCCGTATCGGAAGGTGCGGCTGGATCACCTCCTTTCTAAGGAAAAGAAGAAGTAAGGGCTGTTGTCTATTGTTGAGTTATCAAGCTGTCAAAAGCAGATGACTTGCTGCTGGTGGCGATGCGCCCGGGGGAAACACCCGTACCCATCCCGAACACGATGGTTAAGCCCCGGGAGGCCGATGGTACTGCACTGGAGACGGTGTGGGAGAGCAGGTGGCCGCCAGCATTAAAAAAGAAAAGAGAGTCCGGAAGGACGGGAGAAAGTGGCGGAAAGCCCTTTTGGAAACGGGCTTATAGCTCAGCCGGTTAGAGCGCACGCCTGATAAGCGTGAGGTCGGTGGTTCGAGTCCACTTAAGCCCATTGGCTAACGCCTTCGATCAAGGAGGAAAGGCCCACTTAAGCCCATCCGGGGGATTAGCTCAGTTGGGAGAGCGCCTGCCTTGCAAGCAGGAGGTCACGAGTTCGAATCTCGTATTCTCCATTGGATGAAAAGGAAACATCCTGCTCATCCGAATGTACCTTGAAAACCGCATATAAGAAATTGATGAAAATATCAAGACATCCGAGGCATCATCAGAGATGATGATGA
>NZ_JACLYY010000037.1:0-1067 GCF_016900595.1 Faecalicatena fissicatena | reverse complement strand
AGATGTGTATAAGAGACAGGTGTTTGAGAACACCAGCGGTGACGGCGGGAGCAACGGCATCTCCCTGTCCGCCGAGCGGACCTTCCAGGCCAGCATCCCGGTGGACATGACCGAGGCCGAGGCCAAGGAGGCCGCCTCCTCCGTGACCTGGACCCTGACGCCCGATGCGGACGCGCCGGATTACTTGGACGATACCCAGTTTCCCAACCAGACCGAGGGTGGTCCCCTGAGCGCCTGGCTGTGCCAGGACGGCGAGACCCCCTTCTTTACCGACGTGGCCACCGCCGCCGAGACGGTGGACGGCCAGGTGTACCTGACCGTCACCTTCGCCAACCAGTGCTACTTCGGTGACGATCTCAGCGTGCCCCACAGCAACGGCGGCTCCTATATGGATGTGTGCGGCTACTTCACGCTGTCCGCCGGGCTGGACGGCAAGACCCTGGGCTCTGTGGATCTGAAGGTGGCACCCTACGACAACTTCCACACCATGTCGGAGATCTATGACGAGCTGGACGCGCTGGTGGACTACGCCGCCGGCCACACCGACCTCTACGTGGAGCAGTTCTCCATGGGCCAGAGCCAGGGCGACAACGGCCTGGAAAGCCTGGATATGCCTTATCTGATTGTGGCCAAGGACAAGGCCGCGGTGGACAAGTGGCAGGAGATCAAGGCGGAGGCGGAGAGCGACCCCACCGCCCTGCTGAAGAAGCTGGAGAGCGGCGCCCTGGGCGACTACCAAGTGCCCGTCATGTACTCCAATATTCACGCCAATGAGGTGGCCGCCAGCGACGGCATCCTGGCCTTTGCCTGGATGCTGGTGGAGACCGCGGCCTCTGAGAGCGGCACCATCGACTACGACAAGCTCACCGGCTTCACCGCCGCCGGTAAGGCCGAGCTGGCCGAGCAGATGGGCCCTGCGGGTGAGGAGGGCTCCGTGGCCGTCCCCGATCTGGTGGCCGATGACGCCACCTACCTGGGCTACATCAAAGGCGAGAACGCCGACGGCACCACCGCCTCCATCTCCACCCAGGTGGAGCTGGAGAAATACCTGTCTCTTATACACATCT
>NZ_JACLYY010000035.1:0-1482 GCF_016900595.1 Faecalicatena fissicatena | reverse complement strand
TTCTTTCTCCTACCACTTGATGGTTTAAATAAGGCTCCAACCACAGTCTCTTTGTCCGGTTGTTAATCAGTTAGTTACCGCATGACAGTTGATCAAGAAGTAGGTTACAATTTCAAAGAGCCCTGTGGATCTTAATACAGTATCAATTCATTTTTAGGAGGTCCTATATGATTTTTGTAGGAATTGACGTTGCTAAAGATAAGCACGACTGCTTTATCACAAACTCAGATGGCGAAGTTCTTTTTCATTCCTTCTCCATCACCAATAACCTATCTGGTTTTACTGAACTCTATCAAAATATTCTATCCGTTATGAACGATGTTGACAAAGTAAAAGTAGGACTTGAAGCCACTGGACACTATAGTTACAATCTTCTCGGATATCTCTTAGATAAAGGTTTCCCGACCTACATTATCAATCCATTACATACGAATCTGTACAGAAAAAGTCTAAGCCTTAGACAGACCAAAACGGATAAAGTCGATGCCCGCACAATTGCTTCTATGCTGATGTCTGATGTGAACTTAAAGTCCTACTCAGACACATCTTACCACAACGAAGAATTAAAGTCACTGACTCGATATCGTTTTGATAAAGTAAAGGAACGCTCTGCTCTTAAGGTATCTATATCCCGGCTTGTCTGTATCCTTTTTCCTGAACTTGAAGAACTTGTTCCTACTCTCCATATGGCATCCGTCTATACTTTGCTGTCTGAGTTTCCAGGTGCTTCTTATGTTGCATCCGCTCATCTTACAAAGCTGACAAATCTGCTTTCTAAAGCCTCCAAGGGCCATTACGGAAAAGATACTGCTGTTCTTTTCCGGGAAACTGCCAGAAGTTCTATAGGCTCTGTTATGCCTGCAAAATCTCTGGAATTGAAACACACGATTAAACTCATTCAAGAACTAACTTCTGAAATTGATGAAATCGAGACAGCTATCAAGCAGATCATGGATGAAGAAATCCAATCCCCTATTCTCACCATTCCCGGCATTAGTTACCGGATGGGAGCAATGATCATTGCCGAGATCGGAGATTTCAATCGTTTTGATTCAGCCGATAAGATCCTGGCCTATGCTGGGATGTCTCCCTCTACATATCAATCTGGTCAACTGGATAACTGTCATTCCCATATGGAGAAACGTGGCTCCAGATATCTTCGTTATGCCTTATACAATGCAACAAAATATGTCTGCCATTGGGACAAAACTTTCGGTGCATATCTTGAGAAAAAGTGTTCTGAAGGAAAACATTACAATGTAGCTTTATCTCATGCTGCAAAAAAACTTGTCAGGACTATCTTTGCACTGGAAAGGTCTGGTCAACCATATAAAGCATCCGTTTAACTCTTTTTATAAACCACTTCTTTTTTAGAGCACCTACAAAGATGCTCTTATTGTCATACAGTTTTCAAGGTACTGATTGCAACGAAAAGTCGTTGCCACTTTTTTACTTGACTTTCTTTAATAGTTAGTCTTATTT
>NZ_JACLYY010000034.1:0-1455 GCF_016900595.1 Faecalicatena fissicatena | reverse complement strand
AAATGAGAAACCTCAAGCGGGCTCTCAGCCTGGCTCTGGCGGCGATCATGCTCATCGGCATGATGGTTGTCTCCGCCTCCGCTGTGAGCTACAACGATCTCACCGATAAGGATCAGATCGTGAACAAGGACGCCGTTTCCATGCTGGTTTCCCTCGGCATCATCGAGGGCAAGCCCGACGGCTCCTATGCACCCACCGAAAATGTTGACCGCGCTCAGATGGCGAAGATGCTCTCCGTCATCATGAACAAGGGCGTGGACAACGGCGCCCTGTATGAGAACAGCCCCTCCGGCCTGACCGATATCACCAGCAACTGGGCCAAGGGCCACATCAACTACTGCTACACCACCGGCATCATCGCCGGCCGCGGCAACGGCAAGTTTGACCCCTCCGCCACCGTGACCGCCCTGGAGGCGGCCAAGATGCTGCTGGTGGCCGTGGGCTACGACCCCGCTATCGAGGGCCTGACCGGCACCGACTGGGAGATCAACACCAACGCCCTGGCCTCCAAGCTGGGCATCTTCCGCAACTTCAAGGGCTCCGTGGCCGAGCCTCTGAGCCGCGACGACGCGGCCCTGCTGATCTACAACGCCCTGGACGTGGAGATGATCCAGAGCTACACCAACAACGGCTACGCCATGGCGTACTCCGACGCCCGCACCATCCTGGCCGACAAGTACGGCGTGATCAAGGTGCAGGGCGTTGTTGTGGCCAACGAGTGGGCTGAGCTGGACAAGACCGACTCCGACTCCGCTCTGAAGGATGGCAAGACCGTGCTGGACAACGTGGTTCTGTACTCCTCCACCACCTCCAACACCACCAAGGACGAGGGCGTGGCCCAGTCCGGTAAGATTGCCTTCAATGTGGACACCCCCGTTGACTTCCTGGGCAAGACCGTGACCATGTACATCGAGAAGACCACCATCCTGTCCGATTCCAAGGTGCTGGGCGTGTCCACCAAGGACGACGTGAACGTGATCAACGCCACCGCTGCCACTCAGAGCACCGTGAAGGATTACCTGAAGGGCACCGGCGTGGCCGTCACCAAGGGCACCGAGTTCTACGTGAACTACGGCTACTGCAAGACCGAAGAGGATGCCCACAACCTGATCAACGACTACAGCTATGCCGCCAACAACAGCGACAAGTTCAACCTGAACGGTGTGGACGTTGAGATCATCGACAACAACAACGATGGCGACGCCGAGTACGTGCTGTTCACCCGCGAGACTCTGTCCGAGGTGCGCACCTACAGCGAGAAGAACGAGACAATCTCCTTCTATGCGCCCGGTTATGACAAGAACAACGAGCTGGCCAACAAGACCGTCACTGAGACGGAGGACTTTGAGGACGTAGTGTTCAACGACGAGGTGACCACCGACGACCTGATCCTCTACGTGCAGTACGGCGGCCGCACCTACATCTCCGCCCCCGAGCTGTCTCTTATACACATCT
>NZ_JACLYY010000033.1:0-1635 GCF_016900595.1 Faecalicatena fissicatena | reverse complement strand
CAGACTGTAGACAAAGGTGGTGCTGGAGCCCTAGCTCCAGCACCACTCTTTTTGCCAAAATGCCAACTCCCATATTTTCTTATAAAGGATAAAAAAGCATCCTGATTTTTTGTCCTGCCTTTCCCTTACATCCAGAATCTTTGCCAGCTTTTTCAGATTCATGCACGCAAAGGTCAGCCCGGCTTTCATTCTCATTCGGGCGTTGCCGATATATTGTGTGTATCGAAATCCATGCTGTTCTTTTGCACTTCCAAACAATCTTTCAATAGTCTCTTTTCTCAGCATGTAAATTTCTTTATTCCCCAGAGTATGACGGATGTCCTCGCTGGTTTCCAGATACTCTTCCCAAATGTGGCGGGAGATCGTTTTTTCATGCTCTTTGCTTTCTGTACATTTGGAAAGGTAAGGACAGTTTTTACAGATGCTTTTATCGCTCTTGTATTCTTTGTAACCCTCCCGGTTCGTCGTCTGATAAGTAAGGATCTGATCCGCCGGACAGATATAGCAGTCATAGTACTCATCGTAGACATACTCATATTTCTTGAAGAATCCATCTTTTGTCATGGGCCTTTTATACGGAAACAGGGGCTGTATCCCGTCTTTTAACAATTCTCGGGCTATTGCTGGAGTCTTATATCCGGCATCCAATACCATCATCTCCATATCCAGGTCTTTCAATTTGTCGTACAAAGGCTTCCATGTCCTGCTGTCATGTTCATTCCCTGGATGCACAGTATAATCTAAGATCCACCCGTGCTTGTCACATGCAGTCTCTATGCTGTATGCAAAAACATGTTTATGTTCGCCTTTTCGGAACCAGCCGCTTTCCGGATCTGAAGTACTGCATTTTTGCGTTTTGGCTCCTTCCGGGATTTCGTCTGAAGAACCGCTTTCACCAGAAGTGCCGTCGCCCGCTGTGGGAGGTGTATTCGAATCATCCTTTTTTTCTTTTAAAGGTTTCTTTCCGTGATTTTTACGGTCTTCATTGATTTCTTTTTTTAACTCCTCCTCATACCATAGAGCTTCTTGAGATGCAATCCTCTTTCTCATCTTTTTGCTGTTAGCACAGGCTTTTACATGGGTAGAATCCACAAACACGGTAGATGTATCTACCAGATGAAACTTCATACATTGTTCGAGGATATGGGAAAAGATCTGTTCAAACAGTTCCGTATCCTTAAAACGTCGGGTATAGTTTTTCCCAAAAGTAGAAAAGTGAGGAACTGGATCCAACATATCCAGACCGAGAAACCAACGATAAGCTACATTCACTTCGATTTCTTTTATCGTCTGGCGCATACTTTTAATCCCATAGAGATACTGGATAAAAGGGATTTTGATCAGCATCACCGGATCCATGCTCGGCCTTCCGTTATCTGCACAATACTTGTCTTCTACAAGATCGTAAATAAAGTTCCAGTCAATTGCCCGGTCAATCTTTCGGAGCATGTGATCCTTTGGCACCATGTCATCCATGCTGAACATCATCATTTGTTCTCTTTTTTTATCGGCATCTCTTGTCATCATAAGCGGAACCTCCTTATAGGATAATTATACCATGTGCAGGGAACGTACCGCTTAACTTTAGAGTTGATAAGTAGGGGATTTTTCTTGATAAAAACCGGAAGGATCATT
>NZ_JACLYY010000032.1:0-1696 GCF_016900595.1 Faecalicatena fissicatena | reverse complement strand
GAGGGTGTCCCAAAAGTCACGAAGTGACTGAAAGGACACCCGACTATAAAAAAGGAGAACGGTTACCACGCCGTTCTCCTTTTTCCCTTATTATGTGATATAATAAGGTATGCTCACATTTAAAGATTATACTATGGATCAGTTACAATTACCACTGTCTTTTGAAGATTTTATACCGGAAAATCATCTGGTGCGGGTCGTAAATACAATCGTGGACAGTCTGGACCTGTCTCCACTCTACGACAGATACAAACAGGGCGGTTGCCCTGCTTATCACCCACGCATGATGCTGAAGGTTATGATCTATTCTTATTCTCAGAAAACATACTCTTCCCGCATGATCGCAAAAGCTCTTCGTGAAAATATCAACTTCATGTGGATCGCTGGAGGAAATAAACCGGATTTCCGTACGATCAACCGTTTCCGCCTGCAAATGAAAGACATCATAGAAGATATTTTTTACGAAGTTGTCAAACTCCTGATCGATAAAAAATATATCAAGCTGCAGAATTACTTTTTGGATGGGACAAAGATTGAAGCCAATGCCAATAAGTATTCTTTTGTATGGAATAAATCTGTCCGGAATTATGACCGGAAACTGGACGAAAAGATCAAAGCTCATCTCCGGGAAATCGATCAGATCGTAGCGGAAGAAAACCAGATCTACCTGGAAGAGGATCTGGAAGAAAAGGGGGAACATACCCGGATCACAGCAGAGCAGGTGGCTGCTGTTGTGGAAAGTATAGACAAAAAACTGGAACGGGAGCCGGAAAATAAGCCGTTAAAGAAAAAAGCCAGGGAATTTAAAAAAGATATCCTGCCCAGGAAAAAGAAATACGAAAAATCTCTGGAAACATTTGAGGGAAGGAACAGTTACTCCAAAACCGATCATGACGCTACCTTTATGCGTATGAAAGAAGATGCCATGTTAAACGGACAGTTGAAACCAGGGTATAACATCCAGATTGGGACAGAAAAACGGTATATCGTAGGTTTTACTATCCACCCTAATCCTACAGACACAACAACGATGATCCCCCATTTGCAGCATCTAAAGGAGAAACTGGGTAGATTCCCGGAAAACATCGTGGCAGATGCAGGATACGGGAGTGAAGAGAATTACGAATATTTAGAAGAAAAACAACTGGGCAATTATGTGAAATATAATAAGTTTCATTGGGAAAAGAGACGAAAGAACCGAGAGAACCCCTATTTACCGGAACATTTACCCTACAATAAAGAGAGGGATTGTTTCCTATGCCGGAATGGAAAACATCTGGAGCATGTAGGGGACCGAAAATATGTAACAGACGCTGGATATGAAACCCGTAGAGATTATTACCGGTGTGAAGACTGCGGAGGGTGTCCATATGCAGGGGAGTGCAAAAACTCAGACAAACCAAAGACGATACGGATATCCCATCGTTTAAATGAGTTAAAGAGAAAAGCGAACGAAAACCTTTGCTCTGAGAAAGGACTGGAGCTGCGTTCACAAAGAGTGGTGGAAGTAGAACAGACCTTTGGAAGGATCAAAGGCTGTTGGTCGTTCCGGCGATTTCTGCTCCGAGGAAAAGAGAAGGTAAAGATAGAGTGGGGACTATTATCGATTGCCCATAATATCACAAAAATGGCACTGGAAGGCTAAGGACCAGTGCCGTTTTTCAGATATGAAAGAGCCTTTTGATAAAAGAAAGGG
>NZ_JACLYY010000031.1:0-1740 GCF_016900595.1 Faecalicatena fissicatena | reverse complement strand
AGATGTGTATAAGAGACAGGCTTGACGGCGGGCGTCTGCACGCCGGACAGGTCCACCACGTACTGCACGGCCTCCTGTCCCTCCCACTTCACGGTGATGTGGGTCTTGGGCGCGGTGGAGGAGGCGTTGAGGAAGAACACCGCATACTTGCCCTGGCCGATGGAGGAGTCCTCCGTGATGGCCGCGCTTTGGGTGGCCTCGGCGCTGGCCTCGGTGCCGAAGTGGTACTGGAAGGTGCCCTGCTCATAGCCCTCGGGGGCCTCAATGGCCACGCCTACCCAGGCGCCCTTGCCGGCACCCTCGCTCTGGTGGATGGGCACCACGCCGTCGGTGGACAGGGCGATGCGGACAAAGTTCTCCCCGGTTTTCTTGGTGGCCTTGGCGGTGACGGAGGGCATGTCCTCCTCGCCCCCGTCCTGATCCACAGGGTGGACGCCTACGATGCCGGCTACGGCCTCCTCAGACACGGAGCCGCCGCCCCCGCCGGAACCGCCGCCACCCTGGCCGGGTTCCTGGCTGTCCTCGGAGCCGGTGACCTCCTCGCCCTCACTGTTCTGGGGCGGGGCCACATCGTCGGCGACCTCCACGTGGGCGGGACGCTTGCCGTCAAGCACCACGTTGTCGGCCTGTACCTCCGCCTTGTTAATGGCGCCCTGGTTGTCCACCTTGACGGCGGCGCGGGCGGTCAGGGTCTCCACAGAGGCACCGCTCTCCACGGACACGGAGCTGCCGGCCCCGTCCACAGCCAGACGGGCAAGCTGCGCGCCGCTGCCCAGGGTCAGGCTGGCGCGGTCACCGGAGAGGGCCACGTCGCCCTCCACCTGGGAATCGGCCATAGTCAGGGTGGCGCCGTGGGTGGAAACCCGCAGATCCCGCTCCAGCCTGGCGTTCTTCACGGTCAGATTGGCCTCGCCGGCTTTGGGGGCTACAAGCAGATTGCCGGACACGGCGGCGCCGTCCACGGTGATATCATCGGCGGCCACCAGCAGGATGCCGTCCACATCTTGGTCGATGGTGGCGCCCTCCTCCACGGCATATTCGGCCACGGAGCTGTCCAGTATTTTGACCACGGAGCCGCGGGTGATGCTGGACCCGAGGGCCAGAGTCTGGTTGCCCACGCCCTGGATGATGCCATCCTTCGCCATGGCGTCAATGTACCCGGCCGACCAGTCGGCGGCGTCCTTGCCGTCCACAAAGCCGCTCAGATCCGGCTGGGCGGTGGGACGGATGCCCAGGGCCCGGGCAAAGAGCACGGTGGCCCGCTCCCGGTTCATGGGCTCCTCGGCGTTGCAGTTGGTGCCGTCGCCCTGGAGAATCCCGGCGACGGTGAGCTGGAGGATGTAGGGGGCGTACCATTCGGTGCCCTTCAGATCGGCATAGGGGTTCTCCACAGTCTCGGTGTAGCCCATCGCGCGGCTCAGAATGGCGGCAAACTCGCCCACGGTCATGTTGGCGTCGGGACGCATGCCGCGGCTGTCACCCTCTACAATGCCGTAGGCGTGCCAGCGCTCGAAGGCGGACTGGCTCCAGTGGCCGTCCAGCTCCGGCAGAGTGCTTCCGGTTCCGGCGGCCGAGGCCAGCGGGGCGGTCAGGGAGGCCGTCAGGGCCAGGGAGAGCAGGGCGGCAGGAATCTTTCGCATAGATGATGCTCCTTTTTGTTGAACGTCCCGGCCGGCGTCCGGCGCGGGCTGTGGTGTTATCATACTAAAACAGTAGGAGCATTTCAATGCAGAAGTTCTG
>NZ_JACLYY010000030.1:0-1890 GCF_016900595.1 Faecalicatena fissicatena | reverse complement strand
TTTGTGTGCCCGGCGGGCACACGTTCTAACGGGTGAAAGTCCCTGACCCGCCCGGCAGTGGGAAGGGTGCAGCTAATGGCAAGGGCGTCATCGTGAGGTGGGGTCTGAAGGAAGCCGGAGGCAAACCACTGGCCTGTAAAAGTTGTCCGGATAGGCTGTAAAGCGTGGATGAGGTTGCAAACCAAACTAAAGTCCAATAACTGCACGGAACGCCAACAGTAAACGGGGCAGGTATAAGTGGGAAAGAGCGTGTGAGTACCCGGGGAGGTCTCATGAACATGGCAAAGACGATATAACGTTCGTTGTCATGGAGTAAAGCTTGCCATGAGAAGTCAGCAGAAGTCATAGTACCGGAACAGCTATAGATGTCCCGGGAAGGACGGAACAGTAGGAGGTGCCATTTCCAAATGGAAACCGGACATGGAATTAAGTACAGACAACTTCATATTGAAGACTACCTGAGAGAGATACCTGCGGAACAGGGAAGGGGAACAGGAGTGTACGTCCATGAATGGATTACCGGGAACCCTGACACCAACACGGACTTTTGGACGGACAACCTGCTTGATACGATACTCAGGAGCGACAACCTGAATGCCGCATACAAGAGAGTGAAAGCAAACAGAGGGTCAGGGGGAATGGATGGGATGCAGGTGGATGAACTTCTGCCCTACCTGAAAGACCACCGGGACGAACTGGTCAGGCAGCTGAGGGAGGGGAAGTACAAACCCAACCCCGTCCGAAGGGTAGAAATACCCAAAGAAGAGGGAAACAAAGTCAGGAAGCTGGGAATTCCAACTGTGGTCGACCGGATGATACAACAGGCGATAGCGCAGGAACTGACGCCTATTTATGAGGAACAGTTTTCGGATAACAGCTACGGCTTCCGGCCAGGCAGGAGCGCACAGGACGCACTGGCAAAGTGCAGAGAGTATGTGGATGAAGGATACGCCTACGCAATCAGTATGGACTTGCAGTCCTATTTTGATACCGTAAACCACAGCAAACTGATAGAGGTGCTGTCGAGGACGATCAAGGATGGACGAGTAGTCTCGCTGATACACAAGTACCTGAAGGCCGGGGTAATGGAAGACGGAGGATTTCGTGCGACAACCGAGGGGGTGCCCCAGGGAGGCCCCTTAAGCCCGCTGTGTGGAAATGTCATGTTGAACGAGCTGGACAAGGAACTGGAACACAGAGGCCATAAGTTCGTGAGATATGCGGATGACTGCATCATCCTATGCAAGAGCCGGAAAAGCGCAGAAAGAACGCTGGAGCACATCATCCCATTTATAACGGGAAAGCTGTACCTGAAAGTCAACCTTGAGAAAACGACAGTGAGTCACATCAGCAAAGTGAAGTACCTTGGATACGGTTTCTACCGAAACAAAGGAAGATGCCGTATGCGGGTACACCCCAGGTCAATCAGGAAGATGAAGGACCATCTGAGGGAATTGACAGTGAGAGGAAACAAGTGGAGCAACCCGGAGAGAGAGGAGAAGCTCAGGAGATATACGACTGGGTGGATAAACTACTACCGGTATGCGGACATGAAGAGACTGATGGAGGACACAGACGAATGGCTCCGCCGCAGGATACGGGCGGTGTACTGGAAACAATGGAAAAGAGTGCGAACGAGGTATAAAATGCTTCGTGCACTCCATCTGCCGGAGTGGCAAGTGCATAAACTGTCAAACTGTCGGAAGGGGACATGGAGGGCGGCGGAGATGCTGAACTCTGTGCTCACCAAGACGATAATAGTGGACAGACTCGGATACCCATCCATGACTGCCCACTATCTGAAAGTACGCGTAAACTATTGAACCGCGTAGTACTGAACGGTACGCTACGTGGTGTGGAAGGGGAGGGTCAAATCTCCCCTATCCGATT